>JAAYHT010000263.1 GCA_012735285.1 Clostridiales bacterium
AATATTTCTCTAAAAACGCAGCTTAGGATGTTATTGTTAATGACAGTTTAATTAAGAAAAACAACCAAACATTTTTAAAGAATGTTTTTCAGAGGTCTTTGTCACAAATGATTGACTACTCTAGAGAAAATGACGGAATTAATTGGGATGACAACCCGTATATAAAAGTAAAATACGGTTCATATAAATTGTTTACAGATGGTTCCCTGGGCGCAAGGACAGCTGCATTGATGGAACCATATAGCGATGATAAAGACAACTATGGAATACTTGTAGATAGGCATAAACTCTATAATGAATTATTGGAGGCCTACAGCAGGGGTTTGCAACCTGCCATTCACGCTATTGGGGATAGGGCAATACAATTATGCCTTGATGCAATTGAATATGCAATAGATAAATGTGGCTACGACATTAAAAGGAAACCCTTTAGGATAATTAATGCCCAGCTAGTAAACCAGAAACAATTGAAGAGGATGAAAGAACTACCAGTAGTATTAGATATTCAGCCAATTTTTCTATGCACAGACTTATACTGGGTAGATAGCAGACTGGGTAGTAAGAGAGTAGATTGGGCCTACATGTGGAAAACCCTAATGGAAAATCGAATTATTATGGCTGGAGGTTCAGACTGTCCAGTAGAATCCTTTGACCCAATAAAGGGTATTCATGCGGCTGTGACTAGAAAAGATTTCAATGGTTTTCCGAAAGATGGATGGCATCCTGAGGAAAAACTGTCTGTTTACCAAGCAATCTGTTTGTTTTCTAAAAATATTGCATATATGACTGGGGATGAAGACATATTAGGGACTCTAGAAGAAGGCAAATATGCTGATTTTGTTGTACTGGATAAGGATCCTTTCACCATTGAGCCAGATAATCTAAAAGATATCAAAGTATTGGCCACATATGTGGCAGGTAAAAAGGTTTACTAGAAATCTTATTTGGAAAATATGGTATTTTGTTGTAAGATTATTTTATAGTAATTAGCGAAATGAGGTAGCTATATGAAAGTGGATATACTTATTATCAATGGTAGATGTTTGTCCATGAAAGATAATATCCAATATGATTGGGTTGCTATTAAAAATAGTAGTATTCATGATGTGGGACAAGGTGATGAATACAAAAAATATTTGAATAAGTCAGTGAAGGTAATCGATGCAAATGGCGGAACAGTTCTACCAGGATTTATTGATAGCCATTTCCATGTAGTGCAGGCTGCACTTAATTCTAGAAGCCTGGACTTGAGTAGCGCCAGGTCTTTTAAAGAGATTGGCGAATTAATAAAAAAAGCGAGCGATGCTTCTCCTAAAAAACCTATAAGAGGTATAGGTCTTGATGAACAGAATTTAATAGAAAACAGAATGCCTGATAGGACAGTCCTGGATAGATATTGTAATGATGCACCAGTATTTTTAAATAGTGTAGAATATCAAACCAGCGTTTTAAATACATATGCTTTATTGTACTACAAAATCCCATTTACTTTAGAAGGTATAGATTTTGATGAAAACCAAATGCCTACAGGTATAATTACACATTATGCTAATGTAATACTTAGAGAAAACGTATTAAAAAATATTCCCAATACACGAAGAATGGAAGCTGTAAATAAGTTTTTAGAATCTGTTGTTGAAAATGGCATAACAACAATAAATGCTATGGAAGGCGGCAGACTTTACTGCGATAAAGATGCCGAATTCATCCATGAATATGCGGATAAGCTAGCAGTAGACATGGTTCTTTTCTACCAGACCACGGACATTCAAAGAGTAAAAGATATGAAATTAAAACGAATAGGAGGTTGTTTTTACCTCGATGGGACCTTTGGAGCTAGAACGGCTGCATTATCTTTTGAGTATGCCGACAGTCCAGGGAATAAAGGTGGATTAAACTTTACGCAAGAAGAATTGAATGAATTCGTTTTAGACTGCTATCATAATAAATTGCAATTAGCCCTCTATACAATTGGAGACAGGGCAATCGAACAGGCTATAGCGGCTCACGAGTATGCTCTGGAAAAGACTGGGAATACAGGTTTAAGGCATAGGCTTGAACATGTGGAACTTCCCACGGATGACCATATTAGGCGAGCAAGAGAATTAGGGCTAATATTCTCCATGTCACCAACTTATGAATATATTTGGGGAGGTCCAAACAAATTATACAACGAAAGATTAGGGGAAAAATATAAGGTGACAAATCCTTTCAAGGAGATTATAAGTCAGGGAGTTGTTGTTTGTGGGGGTTCAGACTGTGATGTGACTCCAGCAGATGCAATTTTAGGTATTCACTCAGCTGTGAATCATCCTGTAAAGGAGCATAGGGTAGATGTCTACGATGCAATTAAAATGTATACATTTAACGGTGCCTATGGGATATTTGAAGAAGATAAAAAAGGCACACTTGAAATTGGAAAACTTGCGGACATCGTAATCTTGGATAAGGATATATTCAATGTTGATAAAGAGAAGATTAAGGATATAAGAGTGAACACAACAATTAAGGATGGAAAGGTAATTTTTAAAAAGCTTAAATAGTTGGGAGTATTCCTATGTTAACTATTAATATGCTCGGAAAGGTGAATATTACATTTAATGGAGTCAGTATAGACGATAAACTCAGTCAGAAGCTGGTTGCGTTAATATGTTTGCTCGTATTAAATATGGATAGAGATATGAGCAAAGAAAAAATTGCATCTTATCTCTGGCCTGATAGTAAAGATGATGCAGCAAAATATAACTTAAGGTATAACCTATGGATGATAAAGAAGCTAATACCACAGGATGAAAATGGACAAAATTTAATTATTTCAGGGAAAAATTATTGTAGAATCAATAAAGACTATAATTTCTATTGCGATAAAATCAAATTAGATCAATTTAATGTAGAAAAGCAAAGTTCGATAGATGAGCTTATCAAACTAAAGGAATTGTTTAAGGGTGATTTTTTAGAAGGCTTATATCTTAAAAATTGTAATGAGTTTAATGAAATGATACTCTTTGAACGAGTAGTTTGCCAGAACAAGCAGGTAGAAATATTAAAGAAACTAGTAGACCTATATGATGAAAAAGAGAGATATGAAGATGAACTGCAAATCCTGAATGAAATAATGATGATTGAGCCCTATAATGAAATATTTGCATGCAGAATAATGGATATTCACATGAAGCTTGGTAAGCGTGGAGATGCAATTAATTATTATAAAAACTTCGAGATTAACTTACGTAAAAACCTTAATATCTCACCTGATATAGAAATGAAAGCCTTTTATCAAAATATAATGAATTCTCCTAGTACACGATACAAACCACCTACTAGAAGAAAAAAGATTGAAATAGTTAGTCATTGTATAGAGAATGTAGATTATTTCTGGGTAGCAGAGGTTACAAGTGGTATTTTAAATAATGCAGATAAAAACTATATTTTAGAATTGGATAAGAAATATATATTTGATCTCGGTTTTGTTCAAAATGAATTATTAATAGTTTATGAAAAGTTTAGTTCTGAAAAAGCTGAATATACAACAATGGTACCTTCAGTACGTATTATTAATGCTTTTTATAAATTCCTCTCTCATGTATCTGTTGCTTATGATATAAATATAAAGATTATAAATTATGAAGATATGGATACACTCTCCCGAAACATTCTAAATCATTTGGATAAACTTAATTTAAAGAATATAAATATAGATTATTGATTAGGTAGATTCATGGCTGACTCTTTACTTCTTCTGTAATACTGTTATAATAAAACAGATAAATTCGTATGATTTTAAATATTATTCATACAGTCACCGGGGAATAATAATGAAGATTAATAATACAGCAATAAAAAGAATATTGACCTTTGTAATGGTATTGATCCTCGCTCTGGCGACTTCAGGATGCAAAACCTATGACAATTTTATAGAATCAAATAATCCAAAACCCGATGATGTTATAAGGATTGGTATATTTGAGCCCTTATCAGGCAGTGATAAAAAGGGCGGAGAGCTAGAAATAAAAGGTATTAAATTAGCACACGAGCTTTATCCAACTGTGCTTGGTAAAAAAGTTGAACTGGTTTATGTGGATAATAAATCCGAATTGGATATTGCTCAGAAAGCCGCCCAGGAGCTTGTAGATAAACAAGTAGATATTGTTTTGGGTAGTTACGGCAATGCTTTAAGCCTTGCCGGAGGTGAAATATTTGAAGCTGCCAAGATACCTGCGATAAATATAACTGGTACCAATCCCTTGATTACCAAAGGCAATCCCTACTATTTTCGGATTTGCATAGTAGATTCCTTCCAAGGGGTAATGGCGGCAAAATACGTTTATAACTACCTGGAGACTGACAAAGTAGTCATAATGAAAGCCTATAACGACGATTATGGGTCTGCTTTAGCACAGCAATTTATGGAGAAATTTATCTCTCTGACTGAATCGGATGATTCAATAGTTGCAACTGTTGAATACATAAGTGGCTCAAAGGATTTTACTAGACAGCTTGAGAGAATAAGATCCTCAGACGCTAAAGTTGTCTTCCTTCCGGGAGCTTTAGAGGATTCTATAGAAATTGTTAAGCAAGCCAGATCAAGGGGTATGAATAATATATTCCTTGGTACAGACCTTTGGTATCAAGATGCTTTGATCGAGGAAGGCGGCGAAGCAGTTGAAAACATGATTTTTACAACCTACTTTGATGCAGACTCTACAGTAACAGAGACTACTAAAGAGTTTCTTGAAGTATATAGAAATAAATACGGTGATGAAGAACCACACAGCGCGGTAGCCCTGGGTTTTGATGCTTACCTTTTAGCAATTGATGCAATAAAACGGCATGCTGAATCACAAAACTATAAAACACTTAAGCAAGTTTTGCAGGAAACCAGGGAATTCCAAGGTGCTACCGGCAGCATAACATTTGATGAGAATGGAGACCCGATAAAAACTGTGGTATTCATGGCTGTAGAAAATGGAGAGTTTGTATCTAAAGGTACAGAAGAACCCAGTTGGGAATAACAGAAAAGGAGATTAAGTGATGGAAGAAAAAATTAAAGCAGCTCTTGAAAACATCAGACCCTACCTTCAAAGAGACGGAGGGGATGTTGAATTCGTTGAGTACACAGATGAAAATATAGTTAAGGTTAAACTTAAGGGCACATGTCATGGCTGTCCACATGCCCAGATGACAATCAAAAACGGAATTGAGAGATTGCTGAAAGAACAATATCCTGAAATTGAAGCTGTTGAATCAGTATAGATAGAAGTTGAGTAGCATGCCTAATAATGAATTTAGATCTAGAAGAGAAAAAACCGAGGAGCGAAGGAAGAGGCGAAATAGAACCCTCTTTCTTTCGCTTGTAGTTATTTGTGTCATAGCTGTTACGGCAGTCTATGCCTTCTATCCTTTTGATAGTTCAATAGAAAATGAGGAACCCGATCCTCCTGTTGAGGAAGTAATAAATCCTGAAAAGCAAGAGGATATAGAACTTTCTATTGTATGCGTAGGCGATGTAATGGTTCACAAATCTCAGATCGCCAGCCAATACAATAAGGAAGATGGCACCTATAACTATGATAATAACTTTGAGTATGTAAAAAAATATATCGAAGAAGCAGATCTGGCATTATGTAATGTTGAGACCACCTTTGCAGGTGGAACTCCCAGTGGCTATCCTTCATTTAATGCCCCAGATGCCTTGGCCGATTCTCTGGCGAGGGCTGGTTTTGATGTTGCGATAACCAGCAATAATCACTTGTATGATAAGGGTTACGCCGGAATGGAGAGGACCCTCCGCATTTTGAGAGAGGCTGGTCTTGCCACTGCTGGGACAAGACTTCCATGGGAAAAGAACTATACTATTTTGAATGTCAAAGATCTGAAGATTGCTGTAGTTGCATATACCTATGAAACCCCAAGCTATAATGGACGAAAAACTATAAACGGCATTCAAATTAATCCCGATGCTGCAGAACTTATTAACAGTTTTAATTATGATACTTTAGATGAGGACCTAAAGAAGGTGGAAGCAACTATAGCTGAAGCAAGGGGTGAGGGAGCAGACATCGTTGTCTGCTACTACCATTGGGGAGAGGAGTATCAGAGAACTCCAAATCAATGGCAGAAATATATTGCAAAGAGAACAGTAGACATGGGCGCAGACATTATATACGGCTCCCATCCTCATGTTTTACAGACTGTTGAATTGATTACCAACGAAAATACTGGTAAGCAAGTACCGGTATTCTACAGCATGGGGAATTTCATCTCTAATCAAAGATTAGAAACCTTAAATAACAGATTTACCGAGCAAGGTATGATTGCTAGGGTAAACCTGAAATACAGCGTAGACTCAGGAGAAATCGTTGATATTAAGATGGATGCCATGAGAACCTGGGTCAACAAATATCGCCAAGCTAGCAAAGATGTATATGCAATAATACCCTTAGATGAAAATTTTGAGAACAATGAATCCCTTATCGTTTCCGGCAATCTCAATAGGGCAATACAGGCTTCAGAAGATGTAACGGAAGTGTTGGGGAGTGATTATATATGGGAATAAAGGAGATTAGATTATGGCTATAAATACTAATCCCGTAAGGGGGACAAGAGACTATCTTCCCGAGGAGATGAGGATTCGGGATGCTATGCAGAATATAATTCTGAGAAGCTATTTAAACAATGGATTTACTAAAATAGAGACACCCATCCTTGAAGATATCGAAAGATTGGACAAGAGTGAAGGTGGAGAAAATCTCAACCTAATTTTCAAAATCCTTAAAAGGGGACAAAAGCTTGACTTAACAAAGGACAACCTTACGGAGAATGATTTGGTTGATATAGGTTTGCGCTTTGATCTTACTCTACCCCTATGCAGATATTACGCCAACAACAGAGCAAAATTAAGACTTCCTTTTAAGGTGATTCAAATCGGCAAGGTGTATAGGGCAGAGAGGCCTCAAAAGGGACGTTTAAGAGAATTCTACCAGTGCGATATTGATATTATTGGTGATTCGACTATTAATGCCGAGATTGAACTAATTCATACTACTGCTAAGACCCTGTTAAAACTTGGTTTTGAGGACTTCACGGTTCGAATTAACGACCGAAGGATTCTCTTTGATGTAATTCTTTCTGCCGGTTTTAAAGAAGAGGACATCCTTTCAGTATGTATTAGCTTTGACAAGCTGGATAAAATAGGGCTTGAAGGAGTGAAAGAAGAGCTATTACAGAAAGAATTTGCAGTCGAAAATGTTGATAAGTTCATTGCAAGCATATCTGCTGATAATGCTAAAGGCTTAGAAGGTATAACCGAATACTGTTCAAATAGGCAAGTAATAGACCAGCTTCAAGTTATAATAGACAGTGTAGAGAAGCTGGCTAAAGGAAAGTTTAAAATAGAGTACGACAAATCATTAGTCAGAGGAATGGGCTACTATACAGGAACCATATTTGAAATAGTAAGCCCTGAATTCAAAGGTTCAATTGCAGGTGGTGGCAGGTATGACAAAATGATAGGAAACATGATAGGTGAAGATATACCTGCAGTTGGATTTTCAATAGGCTTTGAAAGGATTGCAGAAATACTTTTAAATAGCGATAAAATTAAACTGAAATTAGAAGATAAGAGACTGGCCCTCTTATACGATGAGCAGGATTCATTTGTAGATGTGATTGAAAAAGCTGATGAATTAAGAGAGAAAGGTTATGACGTATCAACTATCCTGAAAGCCAAGAAGCTGGGCAGGCAGTTTGCTACCCTTGAACGAGAAGGATTTGAGGGCGCCTTGGTCTATGGAGAAACAGAAATTAGGCAATTCAGTACTGATTGATCAGGAGATTGATATGCGATATTTAGATAGAATCGATAGCTATCGAGACCAAATGGTGAGAGCGCTTCAAGGCTTGATATCAATACCAAGCATAGTAGCGCCTCAAGGAGAAGATATGCCCTTTGGAGAAGATGTTCATAGGGCCTTTCTGTATATGTTGGCGCTTGCTGAAAAGGAAGGTTTTGATACTGTAAATGTAGACAACTACGGTGGCCATATCGAGTTTCCAGGTTATATTCTTAATGAAAAAGGGGAGCTGGCTGAAAGAAGCAAAGAAACCATGGGTATTCTTACCCATTTAGATGTAGTTCCTGAAGGAAGCGGGTGGGACTATCCTCCTTACGAAGGCAGGGTAGTTGACGGCAGGCTATACGGGCGTGGCGCTATTGATAATAAAGGGCCTACTATAGCAGCTTTTTATGCCATGAAGGCCCTAAAAGACGAAGGATTTATTCCGAGTAAAAATATCAGACTTATTCTTGGACTCGATGAAGAGGCAGGCACAGGCTGGCAAGGAATGAAAGCCTATTTTAGCAGGGTTAAAGCTCCTGATTTCGCATTTACTCCCGATGCGGAGTTTCCTGCAATACACGCAGAGATGGGCATATTGATATTTGAGCTTGTAAAGAAAATCAATAGGACGGTAAATAAGGGAGTGGAGCTACGTAGTCTAGTTGGCGGTAATGCGGCAAACATGGTTGCCGATTATGCCAGAGCAGTTATTAGAGCAGACTCCTATGATGATATCAGAGATGCTTTAAGTCAGTATAAAGAAGAGACAGGCTATGATATTAATGCAAGGGGTATAGGTAAGAATTTAGAGATAGTTGCTCGCGGGGTATCTTCACATGGAGCAAGGCCCTGGCTCGGACTAAATGCCATTTCAATTATGATGGAATTTCTAGCTAGATTGGAATTCGCAAACGAAGATGTGCATGATTTCATAGAATTCTATAACAACCATATTGGTTTTGACCTTTATGGTAAAAACATAGGCTGTGGTTTATCCGATGAGGTTTCAGGCAATTTAATCTTTAATGTTGGTAAAATAGACTTAGACACTGAGGCTGCCAGGCTAACGGTTAATATAAGGTATCCCGTTACCATAAAGCAGGATGAAGTATATGAAGGCATGATGCCCTATTTAGATAAATATAACTTTGGAATAGTTAAATTGAACCATCAGGAGGCAATCTATGTCCCTGAGGATGACCCTTTAATTGTTACACTGATGGATGTCTATAGAAAGCATACAGGAGATAGGGAAAGCAAGCCCCTTGTCATAGGTGGAGGGACCTATGCCCGCTCGATGAAAAATGCCGTAGCCTTTGGAATGGCATTTCCTGGAGAGCCTGAATTAGCCCATCAGAAGAATGAAAGCATTTCTATAGATAATATGATTAAAGCTACTAAAATATTTGCTGACTGTATATATGAGTTGACAAAGTAATAAATGGCGAATATAATCGTAAGCGTATGAGAATTAAATAGAAGGAGAAATCTGTTTCAGGGCGAGGTGCAAGTCCTCACCGGTGGTAAAGAGCTTAAAGCTACGAGTCCACGAGCCAAAGGGCCGAACCGGTTAGATTCCGGTACCGACGGTTACAGTCCGGATGGAAGAAACACGAATTCATCTTATCGATGCTATGTGTTTGCCCTGGGTATTCCCCAGGGTTTTTAAATGCCTGACAGATTCCCAAAAAATTAAGGAGGAATTTGTAATGAATCGTACTGAAGGGACAGCTAAGTTAACAAAAATGGCTATGTTAGGGGCAATATCACTGGTACTTGTCTTGTTGGTAAGGATACCTTTCCCGCCAGCACCCTTTTTAGTCTATGATCCAGCAGATGTACCTATAATAATCAGTGGATTTGCTTTTGGGCCATTAGCCGGTATCATTATAACCTTTGTGGTGAGCTTCATTCAGGCATTTGCGCTAGGTGGAGACGGAATCATAGGCTTTTTCATGCATATGGTTTCTACCGGTATATTTGTTATTGTTGCGGGATTATACTACAAGAGGGGAAAAACTAGAAAAAGAGCTGTTATAGCATTGGTATTAGGTGTTATAGTAATGTGTGCAAGTATGATAGGTTGGAATCTACTTATTACACCAATTTACATGGGTGTTCCTAGAGAAGCTGTACTAGCTATGATACTGCCTATTATACTACCCTTTAACATATTAAAAGGGGTCATTAACGCTTTAATCACATTTATTATCTACAAACCCATATCAAGGTTTTTACATAAATAAATGATTGTGGCAGGGGGATGCTAAGTGGTAGAAAAATTTATTTCAAAGAATGAAAAACAGACAGAAGAATTAGGTTTAAGACGTGCAGAAGGATTGAAAGCTGATACAGTAATTGCCTTGATTGGAGATTTAGGATCGGGGAAAACAGCTTTAACCAAGGCAATTGCAAAAGGGTTAGGAATTGAACAACAGGTTACCAGCCCAACTTTTACAATAATTCAAGAGTACAGTGGCGGCAGGCTCCCCCTCTACCATTTTGATGTCTATAGGCTTGAAGATGAAGAGGATATGTATGAATTAGGCTATGAAGAGTATTTCTACGGCGATGGAGTATGCGTTATAGAATGGGCAGACCAGATCAAAGGACTATTGCCTAAAAATACTATTTATATTAATATATACTATGGCAGCCATGAGAATGAAAGAATCTATACAATAGAATACTAAGATTCGGGGAAGCGTAAAGCTTCCCCAAATATCTGATGGAGAAGATATATGTATATACTTGCTATAGAGACAACCGGGCTTAAAGCTTCGGTAGCTATCGTTGATGAAAATATGAGAATATGGAAGGCGCAGTCTGACAAAAAACTGTCTCATTTGCAAAATTTAATCCCACTGATAGCGGATTTACTCGAAAAATGTAAATTGAAATTAGACGATATTACCCATATTGCAGTCTCTGAAGGCCCGGGTTCATTTACAGGAATCCGCATAGGAGTTGCTACGGGTAAGGCCCTCGCTCAAGCCTTGGATTTACCTATAATTTCAGTTCCAACGCTAAAATCATTTGCATGGCATGTTCCAGATTTTGATGGCCTAATCTGCCCTATATTCGATGCAAGAAGGGAGCAGGTTTATGCAGGAGCCTATTTCTGGCAGGATGGAATTTGCAATCAGGCTATTTTGGATGGAGCCTATTTTATAGATGATTTTTTGAAAAAAATTGACGAGTATGACCCTCAAAAAAAGATGGGAGTACTTATGATGGGCGATGGTTTGAAGACTTACAAAAATGCTTTGGAGGATTGGAAAAACAAAAGTAAGCGTAAATTGTCAATAAACGATTTACTACAAGACGCAGAGTCAGTTGCTAAGCTTGCTTATGTACTTTACAAAGAGGGAAAAATTAAGAGCTATGAGCAGGTTAAGCCTGTCTATCTTAGAAAGGCAGAGGCTGAGCGTAAACTAGAGGAAGGTCTTATCAAGGGTAAATAGCCTATGAATTGTATTATAAGATTAGCTGAAGAAAGAGATATAGATGCATTAGCGACGCTAGATAAATTATGCTTTACACTGCCATGGGACCGCAGCTCCTTTGAATTTGAGATTAAGGAGAATCTCAAAGCCATATATCTTGTGGCGGATTACAATGGTAAAATAATAGGCTATGCAGGCATATGGGTTATTTTAGACGAAGGCCATATAACAAATATTGCTGTACATCCTGATTTTCGAAATAGGGGGCTTGGAACCAGACTTCTTTCTGAACTTATAGAACTCTCAGAAAGAAGAGGAGCTAAAAGACATACCCTCGAGGTTAGTGTAGCTAATCATTCCGCAATATCTTTGTACAATAAGTTTGGTTTTGAGACTGCAGGCAAACGGGAAAAATATTACGAGGATACCAATGAGGACGCATTGATCCTCTGGCGTCTATGATCATTTTGTAGAATAGAAACTGATCTCTAAGACATACTAAAAGTGTATGGTAATTGATTGCCATAACATTAGTATGACGAGGAGAGGACAAATGAGGAGCAGTTTTTACGATGACAGAGACTATGATCCGGGCGATGAAATGTTGAGTGTTGCGTCCCAGTGCAGTCATTTTTCCAGAAGACGGGATATTAATGCATTTAATATGACTGACTACCAATCATGTGAAAACTGTAGGCACTTAACTGCTGATTATCAGTGTGCAGTAAAAATGAACAACAGGATACCTAGACAGACTTAGAGTATTTATAAAGGGGACAAGATGAAAGATAACAAACTGATAACTTTAGCCTTTGAGACCAGCTGCGACGAGACCTCTGTCGCAGTGGTTAGTAATGGAAGAGAGGTTCTCTCTAATGCAATATCATCTCAAATTGATGTCCATAAAGTATTTGGAGGTGTTGTACCTGAAATAGCTTCTAGGCATCATTTGAATAATATAAACTACGTTTATGATCAGGCTATGAAGGAGGCTGGGCTGAGCCTTGAAGATGTGGATATTATCGGTGTTACCAATGGACCTGGACTTGTAGGTGCACTCCTTATAGGTATTGCTACTGCCAAATCCTTTGCTTTGGCCACCAATAAACCACTTATTGGCGTTCACCATATACAAGGCCATATATGCGCAAACTATATTGAACATAAAGATCTAGAGCCGCCTTTTTTGGCCTTGATAGTTTCTGGGGGACATACTGATTTAGTAAATGTTAAAGACTATCAGGAATTAGAGGTGCTAGGTTGCACCAGAGATGATGCCGCAGGCGAAGCATTTGATAAAGTTGCTAGGGTTTTAGGACTGGGATATCCGGGTGGACCTAAGATCGACAAAATAGCCAAGGAAGGGAATCCCCATGCGGTTGAATTTAAGCGGACCTTACTTGAAAAAGATAGCTTGGATTTTAGTTTTAGCGGACTAAAGACCGGCGTATTAAACTTTGTAAACTCCGAGAAACAAAAAAGAAAAGATATTAATGTCCCAGATGTAGCTGCCAGCTTTCAGCTTGCGGTTGTTGATGTATTGGTTGCAAAGGCCATGATGGCCATATCAAAAACCGGCCACGATAAGCTGGTTTTGGCCGGTGGAGTAGCTGCAAACAGTTTGCTTCGTAAAATGCTGAAAGAAGCATGCGATAAAGAGGGCATATCTTTATATTACCCCTCCTTAGAACTATGTACAGATAATGCAGCAATGATCGGATGTGCCGCTTATTATAAATACAAGGCGGGGCTTGTAGATGATTTATATATGGATGCTTATGCTACTTTAAGTTTGTAAGTAAAAATCCACTCTATAACTTGAGTGGATTTTGCATATTATTCTTCAATTTTTTCTTCTACATATTTTACGATATCGCTGATAAGTTGGAATTTTTCAGCGTCTTCGTCGGGCACTTCAATGCCAAATTCATCTTCAATTGCCATGATGATTTCTACAGCATCCAATGAGTCTGCTTCTAAGTCCTTCATAAGATGAGTGTTCATAGTAATCTCATCTTCTTCGATTCCTAGCTGATCAACGATTAGTTCTCTTATTTTTTCAAAAACCATATTGTACCTCCATTGATTATATGACTTTACCAAATTTATTAATTGGCATTCATGTAAAGGTTATTATAAGTTACTGTTTTAAATACTGCAACCTATTTTTAAACTTTTATCATTATATCATTCTAGAGTAGTCAATCATTTGTGACAAAGACCTCTGAAAAACATTCTTTAAAAATGTTTGGTTGTTTTTCTTAATTAAACTGTCATTAACAATAACATCCTAAGCTGCGTTTTTAGAGAAATATTC
>JAAYHT010000264.1 GCA_012735285.1 Clostridiales bacterium
GAATATTTCTCTAAAAACGCAGCTTAGGATGTTATTGTTAATGACAGTTTAATTAAGAAAAACAACCAAACATTTTTAAAGAATGTTTTTCAGAGGTCTTTGTCACAAATGATTGACTACTCTAGAAACAAGCTCGAAGAGTTTGAAAAAAGAGTTTGAAATTGTACCTATTTGTAGGTATAATGGACACAAGTAAGCATATGGGAGAAACTTCGCCTTTTTAGGCGATAGGAGGAACATATGACGGACAAGCCCGATACGGAATTGTTTAATAATGATCATAAGATAGATTTAGATAATAGAGAAAAAGCAATGATGAGAGATACGGAGAAACTCCGTAGCTCTTCTTTGGTTTTTGATAAAGTTGATTTTAACGTTGATGAAATACTAAGAAAAAGATATCGGAATTGGCAACAAATAATGACTCAATTAGACGATGTCATCCACGAAAAGGTTAAAAATGTTGACGATAAAACTGATTACATAGAAGACGAGCTTGAGCGAATATCAGAGCTCAGACGACTAGAGAGAGAGGCTTATAAATCCACAATGGTTAGACATAAAAAGCAAAGAAAAGCAAAAAAGAAGTTATCACTCAGTATGTTTAAGAAGAAAGAAAAAGAACCAAATCAGGAAGAAAAGGCGAGCATCAAACTCGATCAGTTCATAGATAGAATATTTACAGGCTTTAACAGTGCATTATTTGCCACTGGAAAAAGAGTTAGTTATCTGGTATCCTTTATCGGGAGGAGAACTCATAAACCAATATATCTATTATCAAACAAGGTAGAAAGCCTATCCGATCTTTTAGCCAATGCAGTAATAAAACTCGATGGCGGTATTGATAAGCTGTTCGAGACAACACAGAACTTTAAGAATAGATGTGTTAGGGCCTGGAATCTTTTATGTTCATGGTCTAATGATCATAGGCGCCCAATAGCCCTAGGCCTTTCTGCTTGTATTGTTTTAGCATCTGTTTCCGGAATTGTGTTAGGAAGTATCACAGCTTATGAATATAAGTATCGCGGGAAGACTCTAGGAGTGGTTAAGGACCAGCAGGAAGTTTACAAGACTGTTGATATTATAGGCGATAAGCTCAGCATGAATTACGGAGCAGAGATAAGGATTGATAAAGAAAGGGATATCAGCTTTAAGAAAGTTATCGGATGGGATCTAAAAGTTGACAGCAAGGATGATGTTCTTAATACCTTAACCTATCTAAGCGATGTAAATGCAACTGCCTATGCTATATACAAGGATAATGTAAGGGTGGCAGTGTTAGATAGTAAGGAAGCTGCTGAGGATATACTTAAGACTATAAAGGATAGGTACACAAAGGATGACGAATCCATAGAATATAAACATATTGGATTTGCTGAAGATGTAAGAATAGAAGAGGTAAATACAAAGATTGGCAATATACAAAAGAAAGAAGATATCATAGAATATTTGCTGACAGGATCAGTTGAAAAAAGGATACATGTAATAGAATCTGGAGAAACCTTTAATCAGATTGCTAAGGACTATGGTCTGAAGCCCAGCGAACTGCAGGCTTCAAATCCAGATGTAAATCCTGATAAACTGCAAATAGGGCAGGAGTTGGTCTTAAATCAAGTATGTCCTGTTTTAACGGTGCAAACAAAGGAAATCGCCACCTACGTGGCAAAGATTGACTATGAAATCCAGTATGAGGAGACCTCATCACTTTATAAAGGCGAACAGACTGTAAAATCAAGAGGTGTTCCTGGAGAGCGCCAAGTAGTTGCAGAGATAGTAAGAAATAACGGAATTGAAGTAAGCAGAAATGAGATAAGTTCTGAGATTATAAGCGAACCCAAACCCCAGGTTGTTCTAAAAGGAACAAAAGAGCCGCCTCCACTTATAGGAACAGGTAAATTTATCTATCCGACAAGAGGCAGATTAACATCCCGCTTCGGCTATCGCTGGGGCAGGATGCATAATGGCATCGATATTGCGGCTCCTGTAGGCACAAAGATTAGGGCTGCAGACGGTGGGAAGGTCATATTCGCAGGTTGGGATGGCGCCCTGGGCTATTGTGTCAGAATAGACCATGGCGGCAACAGGGTGAGTGTTTATGGGCACTGCAGTAAATTATTTGTTAAAAAAGGAGATAGGGTATACCAGGATAAACATATAGCTAATGTAGGAAATACTGGTCGCAGTACAGGCCCCCATCTACATTTTGAAATAAGGATAAACGGAGTGCCTAAGAATCCATTAAACTACTTATAAGGAGTTAGATAATTCATGGATACCAAAAAAATCTTAATTATAGAAGATGAAAAATCCATATCAGATATAATCAAATTCAACCTTCAAAAAGAAGGTTTTGAAGTAGATATGGCTTATGACGGTAAGAGTGGACTGGAGAAGTTTTCAACATGCAAACCTGACTTGGTGTTGCTAGATGTAATGCTTCCAGTAATTGACGGTTTTGAAGTATGCAAGAAGATAAGGGAATCAAGTACGATTCCTATTCTAATGCTAACTGCTAAGGAAGAGGAAGTGGATAAGGTATTGGGTTTGGAACTGGGTGCAGATGATTACATAACTAAGCCCTTTGGAATGCGAGAGCTTGTAGCCCGTATAAAGGCCAATATCAGGCGTGTAGATCTTATGAACAGCAAGCAGAATGCACCTTCAAATGTACAGGAATTCGGAAACTTGGCTATAGATATGAACAGGTATGAGGTTCGCAAAAATGGTGTACCCTTAGAGCTGACACTGCGCGAATTTGAACTTCTTAAATATCTGGCAGAGCGTGAGAATAAAGTTTTTTCAAGGGAACAGCTACTCGAAGAAGTTTGGGGATATGAATACTATGGAGATATCCGCACAGTAGACGTAACAGTAAGAAGGTTGCGGGAAAAACTGGAGGATGATTCTAGCAATCCAAAGTACATAATGACAAAGCGAGGAATTGGCTATTATTTCAGGAGGCCATAATTAGATGATAGTAAAAAAAAAGAGATGGAGTAGCATTAGGTGGAGAATAATACTAATCTACTTCCTGCTCGTCTTTATCGCCATGACAATCATAGGCGTCTTTATCATGAGCGAGTTAGAGGCCTATCAAATGAAGTCGATCAGGAACAACTTCACCGAAATCGTTCAAGGAAACATCCTCTCTTTTCAGGAATATGGAAATTTAGATGAACATAAGGAAGAAATCCAAAACGATATATTAGCATGGTCTAAAAGCTTGCGTGAAGAGATGTTTGTCGTCAATAGCGACTTTATAATCATCGCTTCAAGCAATCCTAACTATTTAGGTAAAAGCGGTCTTGATTTACTTAATCAGAGCATACTGGTTAAGGGCCTTTCAGGAGAAATTGCTGAAGAAGATGGCATATTACCTTCTGGCATTCCCGTCAAAAACATGGTATTTCCTATCGAAAGCGATAATGAAATTACCGGTGTTGTTTGTCTGAGAGCAGATATATCGAGCGTCTATGAAATTCAAAACCAATCCAAGGTAATTTTTATCCAGGCGATGATAGTAGCGCTCATCATAACTCTGCTTTTAGGCTTCTTAATTGCTCGAAGCATTACAGTTCCTATCATCGATGTGACAGAAAAAGCCGAAAAAATGTCTAGGGGTGACTTCAGCCAGGTTGTAGACGTAAAATCTGATGACGAGATTGGCCAGCTTGCCAGCATGTTTAACCTGCTTAGGGAGAAGCTGGACCATACCCTGTCTGAAATATCCAATGAAAAAAATAAGCTTGAAGCAATTCTGAAGAATATGGTGGACGGGCTTTTGGCTGTAGATCTTAATGGCCGGATAATCTTAGCCAACCAATCTGCTATGCTTATGCTATCGCTGACTCAGGAAGAAATTGCGGAAAAAAGCTATGATGAGATCATGGGCAAATTAAGTGATAATCTGCGGTTTGAGTGTATAAGAGAAAACTGCAAAAACGGCAGCTCCCATGATATATTCCATTACGGCGGCTTTTATTACGATATCCGCTATGACCGCTTCAAGGATGAAAACGATCAGGATGTAGGAATAATTATATTGATTCAGGATATCACAGAACAGCAAAAGCTTGAGAATATGCAGCGTGATTTTGTAGCCAATGTCTCCCATGAGTTAAAGACACCGTTGACAACTATAAAAAGCTATACTGAGACATTGGTGGATAGGGAAATTAACGACACAGGCACTATTATGAGCTTTTTGAAAATAATTGATGCTGAAGCAGACCGAATGAGCAGGCTGGTTCGTGAATTGCTGCAGCTATCAAGGTTAGATCATAAACAGGAAAGATGGTATAAAAAGGAGCTTAACTTAATCAATGTCTTAAAGACTTCTATTACAAAGGTGGAGATGACAGCGCAAAACAAGAACCAGCAGCTAAATCAGATATTTGATCCCACTCAGAAGATAATGACAGTGATAGATCGGGATAGGATTGACCAGGTATTTCTAAATGTCTTAAGCAACGCCATAACCTATACTAAAGAGGGTGGAAGGATAGATGTGGATGCATACAAGGATGAAAAATATGCCCACGTAATAATTAAGGACAATGGAATAGGTATTTCAGAAAATGAAGTCCACCGTGTGTTTGAAAGATTCTATAGGGTAGATAAGGCTCGATCCAGAGAAATGGGAGGAACAGGCCTAGGCCTTTCGATTGCAAAGCAGATTATAGAAGAGCACGATGGTTCAATTAATATAGAGAGTAAATTAGGGAAGGGAACAAAGGTTTCAATTAAGCTCCCCCTAGCCCCAAGGAGAGGTATTCGCAACATCGAATAGAAGTTCATATTAAGCACCCCTAGCACATATACATAGGCGAGGGGGGATAGGGATGCATAACCTTTATATCGAAGACCGCAAACTCATTACCATCACAGAAGTTACTGAAGTCGATAATTTTGATGAAGAAACAATACTGTTGACGGTGCAAGGAAGCAACCTGCTACTCAAGGGACAGAATTTACATATACAGAAGCTGGACTTGGAAGAAGGCAAGGCTGTAATATCGGGAACGCTTAATTCAGTAAACTATAGTGAAAAGAAGGATAAATCTGAGGGCGGATTCCTTAAGAAAATGCTGAAATGAGCGAATTGATCTGGAATCAGTTATTCAGCTTCATCGTCCTGTTTTTCTGCGGAGTAGCAATGGTAATTTTACGTCAGTTTTTTCTGGAATATAAGAAGAAGTACAAGCCAATGAAAGGCATATCCTTTTTTCAGGAGATGCTTTTCTGGTTTTTTGCAGGGCTTCTGGTTTCAGCCTGTTTGTACTATGCCGGCTTCGGAGCCATTACCTTCCATGGCATGCTAAGCTTTACTCTAGGGATAATAGTATGGTATAATATAGAACGCATTTATAGATAAGGGGTTTGAGGAGACAAGATGGCTAGGAGAAAGAGTATTGAGGAATATAAGGATAACCGAGTCATCGATATTGAAACTGCCAGAGTAAGAAGGCGGAAAAAGCGAGCTCAATTACAGAAAGAAAATGAGAAAGTATCGCGCCGTAAAAAAGCAAAGGTCTTCAGAAGAAGACTGATTTATGGCGGGATTTTCATTGTTATTGCGTTGATTATAGGAGCCTCGGTATACAATGTACTCTCCTTGAAATTAGAAGAAGCAAGAGCCATTTCTGAACTCGAAAGCCTCTATGAGGAGAAAGCCAGATTGGAAGAAGAGCTTTCTCATATAGACAGCAAGGAATATATAGAACAGCGAGCAAGAGATGAACTGAGGATGATCTATCCTGGTGAAGTTCTCTATGTAGTGACTGAAGATGATGAAAAAGAAAATTAGTGAAATTATAATAGTGGAAGGTAAGGATGATCAAAGTGCAGTAAAAAAGGCACTTGATGCAGAAGTTATAGTAACAGGCGGCCACGGCATAACTGAAGATACATGGAAGCTTATTAAAAAAGCATATTCAGGACCTGGAATAATAATATTAACTGATCCTGACTTTTCTGGAGAAAGGATCCGCAAAAGGATACAGGAGCGATTTCCTAAAGCCAAGCACGCATATATTTCAAGGGCTGATGCCACAAAAAAAGGCGATGTAGGTGTAGAAAATGCCTCGGCGGGAAACATAATAGAGGCATTGGAGAAAGCAAGATGCAAGCAAACTAACAAGACCGATCTGTTTACTATAGAAGACCTATTACATTTCGGTCTTGTCGGTTTAAAGGATTCGAGTTTAAGAAGGGACAAGCTAGGTAATTCGCTTGGTATCGGCTATGGAAACACAAAGACATTTTTGAAGAGATTAAATAGCTATGGGATAACAAGAGAGGAATTCTATCAGCATGGAGAAGCTCTATTCACCGGCTACGGTAAACAGGATAAGAAATAGATTTGGTTTGAAGCTATCTAAGAAACTAGGACAGAACTTTCTTATAGACGGCAATATAGTAAATGCGATTGTAGATGCGGCAAAGATAGACGAAAAGGATCTTGTTATCGAGATAGGTCCGGGAATAGGGGTATTGACAGAAGCTGCTGCCAAAAAAGCATTTAGGGTTGTAGGGATAGAGATAGATAAAAAGTTAATGGCTATTTTAGATGAGACACTAAAAAATTATGATAATGTGAAGATTATAAATAAAGACTTCATGAAGACAGATTTAAAGGCTGTCATAGACGAAAACAGACTATCTGCTAAAAGGGTTAAGGTAATAGGGAATTTACCTTACTATATAACAACACCTATAATAATGAAAATTTTAGAGGGACAAGCCAGGCCGAAGATAGAAAGCATAACTATCATGATACAGAAAGAGGTGGCGGACAGGATAAAAGCCTCTCCCGGTTCTAAGATATATGGAGCATTATCGATAGCTGTTCAATTCTACTGTGAAGTCGAGGATGTAATTAAAGTACCTAAAGAAGTTTTTATTCCCAAACCTAATGTAGACTCTTCTGTCATTAAACTTTCTCTGAGAAGCGAATCGCCTGTTGACCTTATCGATCAAAGGGTCTTTTTTGATGTTGTCAAGGCTGCCTTTGGGCAGAGAAGAAAAACTCTTCAAAATGCTCTTGTTGGTATTTATGATTTCAATAAAGAGGATGTAACTAAGGCTTTATTGAAGGCCGGAATAGATCCTGAAAGAAGGGCTGAGACACTTGACATTAAGGAATTTGCAGCACTGGCAAACGCTGTTTCACAGGGGATTGAGGATGAGGATAAGGGATAATACGAGATTAGCTAATGTTTTCAGTAAACTATTGAGATTCGGAGTAGTCCAGTCAGCTATCTTAGCTATATTGTTAAATTTAATAATAGAGAGTCTTGGAAGACATTCGTTTCTAGATGGCTTTGGATTTATGCTAAAGGATCCAAAGGTCTTTTTCTATAACGCCTTTATTATTTTCGTGACCCTTTCAATTTCATTGATAGTAAAGCGTCGGATATTTTCATATATATTGATATGCTCTGCCTGGTTGGCGCTGGGGATAACTAATGGTGTTATCCTAAGCTTTAGGATGACTCCCTTTACTGTTGCGGATTTTGCCTTGTTTGAAAACGGCATATCAATTCTACCCAATTACATGAGTACCTTTGAGATTGTATTGGCGGCAATAGGTACAGTTGCCCTTATTGCAGCCTTTGTAATTGCATTTAGGCGTGCACCTAAAAGAAAAAAGAAGATTAACTATAAGCTAAATATCTCGCTTATATTAGTATTTGTTATAAGCTTATACGGCCTTACTAATCTAGGCATTAAAAACTGGTGGCTTTCAACCTACTTCAGCAATTTAGCCTATGCTTATAGGGATTATGGAGTAGCCTATTGTTTTACAAATACCTGGTTAAACAGGGGTATTCCAACACCTAAAAAGTACTCGGAGGAATTGATTATAAATATATTTGAAGACGGAATACCCCTAGGAAACATCAAGGCCAATCCACTTATACCTGTAACATTTACTGCAGGTGGGGAAGTGGAGAATAAGCCTAATATCATCTACGTCCAATTGGAGTCCTTTATAGACCCATATATGATCAATGGCCTTAAATTCTCAAAGGATCCAATACCCAATTTCCGCAGATTGAAAAGAGAGCACAGCAGCGGTTTCTTAAGAGTACCCTCTGTTGGTGCGGGTACTGCCAATACTGAGTTTGAGGTATTGACCGGCATGAGGATAATGTCCTTTGGACCAGGAGAATACCCCTATAAAACAGTACTTAGGAAAACTGCATGTGAAAGCATAAACTATATTCTAAAAGATCTAGGTTATTCATCCCATGCTATTCATAATCACAGGGGAGCCTTTTATGGCAGGGACGAGATTTTTTCAAACCTTGGTTTTGACACCTTTACATCTTTGGAGTATATGAATGGTGTTGAGAAGACACCCGGTAACTGGGCTAAGGATTTTGTTTTGAAAGATGAGATAATGTATGCCCTAAATTCAACTAAAGACAAGGACTTTATCTTAGCCATCTCTGTCCAGGGTCATGGTAGATACCCTGAGACAAAAAGAATCCCCGATGAGGAATTAGTGGTACGGATTACAGAAGGCATTGAGGATGAGGCAGAGCTCAATGCGATGGAATACTATGTGCAGCAGATCTATGAGATGGATCAATTTATAGGAGAATTAATTGATCAAATAGAAAATTACCACGAGGATGTGGTTGTTGTTTTCTACGGAGATCATCTACCTGTTCTAAACCTTACAAGCGACGACCTTGTAACCTATTCGGTTCATGAGACTGAATATGTAATTTATTCAAACTTTGAACTAAGAAAGATAGATGAAGATTTGGCTTCATACCAGCTTACAGCTCAGGTGCTAGAACTACTTGGTATACAAAAAGGCATCCTTCCCTGGTATCATCAGACCAGAAAAAATTACGGAAACTATCTGGACAATCTGGAAATCTTGCAATATGATATGCTTTATGGACAGAATTATGTATTTGGTATGACTAATCCCTTTGAACCTACCGATCTTAAGATGGGAATAAGGGATATTCGTGTTGACGATATCTTTGATTTTGCCGGCAGCACCTATGTAATAGGAGAGAATTTCACTCCATACAGCAGGGTATCAGTAAAGGGCGATTTTGTAGATACAGTGTTTGTCAGCCCTCAAATATTGAGGATTCCTGGTGGAGCCGGCAGTTCAAATCCTGAGGATTATGCTATAAGTCAGGTTGGAAAGTATAACTATGTCCTATCAACAGTGGACGTGAAATGAAAGGAAATGGTTGAAATGAGCAAAGATTTATTTAGAAAAGAGTTAGAACAATTAAGACCCTATGTACCTGGAAAGCCCATTGAAGAGGTAAAGAGAGAATATGGACTTTCTGAAATTGAGAAAATGGCCTCCAATGAAAACCAGTTAGGACCTTCGCCTTTGGCCCTTGAGTATGTGAAAAGGGCCTTAAATGAGGTGAATTTCTATCCTGAATCGACGGCTGTCGAACTAAAGAGGGATCTAGCAGACTACCTTGGAGTTGGTTTTGATAATATAATTGTAGGAAATGGGGCAGAAGAACTCCTATCTTTAATAGCCAATACTTTTATTAACCAGGGTGATGAGGTAGTGGTTGCTTCGCCATCCTTTGGAATCTACGGCATTACAACAAGCATTTTAGGTGCTAAGGTTGTATCAGTACCATTTAAGGTCAAGGAATACGATTTAGACGGCATGTTAAATGCAATAAACGATAAAACCAAATTAGTTTACCTATGCAATCCTAATAACCCTACTGGGAATATAATTAAAAAGAAAGACATGGACTATTTCTTCGAAAAGCTACCTAGCCATGTAGTAGTAATCCTTGATGAGGCCTATTTCGAATATGCCATGTCAGAAAGCGAGTACCCTAACGGCTTGGACTATTTACAGAAAAGACCAAATACTGTTGTAATAAGGACCTTCTCTAAAGTTTATGGACTAGCAGGATTAAGGGTTGGATACCTAATCACATCTAAAGAAATAGCGGATGTGATGAACAAGGCTAAATTAACTTTCAATGTCAACAAGCTAGCTCAAGAAGCTGCACGTGGAGCCTTGAGGGATAAGGAACACAGGGAAAAAACTTTAGAAATGAATGCTAAGTCAATTGAAATGATGGAAAACTTCTTTGACCAGATGGAATTTGACTACTTTAAATCATACACCAATTTCATCTTTGTAGATGTACAGAAGCATTCTAAAATCATCTTTGAAGGGCTAATGAAGCAAGGTGTAATTGTAAGGCCGGGCTATTTCTGGGGATGGGATAACTGGATCAGAGTTAGTACTGGAACTATTCAACAGACTAAGAAGTTTACATCTACGCTATATACTTTCTATCTATAATATAAATCATCAGTACTCTTCTAGTTGAAGGTACTGATTTTTTCATAATGAGGATTGATTAAGGGCAAAGAGCAATGGTATAATTGGGTAGTTTTGTATTAACTCTAGTGTAAAAATTTGACGGTATGCATTAATTCAGGAGGAACAGACATGCGATTCGTACCGACTAGTTGTATAAGAGAAGGTATGATATTAGGGAAAGATCTCTATAACAATATTGGAGACTTAATGCTTGCCAAGGGAGTAGTCCTTACAGCTGAATATATAAAAGCAATAAAAAATTTGAAATACAATGGAATATATATCGATGATGATATCTCAAAGGATATTCCCATTATTAATATTATCAGCGAGAAGGTTAGAGTTGATGCAATAGCTGCAATAAAAAATATCTTTACCCATGTTGAGAAGGGAAATTCAATCGACGCTAAGCATATAGAAGCGACGATGGAGCAAGTTAAAAAAATTGTAGAACAACTTTTTAACAATAAAGAACTAATGGTAAATATGGTTGATATCAAGGTGTTTGATGACTATACTTACTATCATTCTGTAAATGTGGCAGTATTATGTATTATACTTGGGATGGCCCTTGGTATGACCGAAGATGATCTGTTAAATCTAGGCTATGCAGCCATTTTTTATGATATAGGCAAGGTGTTTATTGACAAGGACCTATTAAATAAACCTGGAGCCTTGACCGATGATGAGTACGATCAAGTTAAATCTCACAGTTTACTAGGTTACGAATATTTAAAAAAGGGCAATAAGGTACCCATTGAATCCTATATTGGAGTGTTGGATCACCATGAGAGGTATGGAGGCGGCGGTTACCCGAATGGATTAAAAGAAGATCTGATTTCATACTTTGGCAGAATTATAGCCATTGCGGATGCATATGATGCGCTGACCTCTGATAGGCCTTATAGGAAGGCCCTTCTTCCATCTGAAGCTATGGAATATGTCATGGGTTCCGTATCCACCTTGTTTGATCCCGATATCGTTAAAGTCTTTGTTAGAAAGATCGCTCCTTATCCTATAGGAACCTGCGTCAGGCTCAGCAACGGAATGGTTGGCATTGTTGTTGAAAACTATGAAGATTTATGCATGAGACCCCTGATTAGGGTTTTCCAGGATGAACAAGGAGAGCAAATTGGACCCTACGAGATTCAGCTTTCGGATCCCCATGCCTTGTGCTTAACAATTGTTGAAGTGCTTTAAAATGACACGCCCTTCTATTATTTAGGATCCATGTGTGCAACTATTTTAATCTTTAATTCCCTTTCTATCTGGTTTTCAATCCTGTCGATTATATCGTGGCTAATAAATGGATCGATATCCGCATTTATCTCTATGTGTACTGATGCAAAGGTTTTTCCAGGACCGTAGCAATGCACATGAAGGTCGTGGCAGCCTATTACATTTTCATGGGAATGAATAATTTTCTCTATCCTCTCCACAAGTTTTTGATCTGGAGCCCTTCCTAAAAGAGGGGAGGCTGATTCAAGTACAAGCTGTATACCTGAATATATTATGAATAGAGCTACAAGCGCTCCCATGTAACCGTCTAATTGAAGACCGGTCACCCTATCTATTATGATGTTCACAAGCACTGCAGAAGTGGAAATAACGTCATTTCTGCTGTCAGCACCTGTGGCTTTTATGGCAGGGGAGTCAATGGTTTTGCCCACTGAGAGGTTAAATAATGCATGCCATATCTTAACCAGTATGGCTAGAACTAAAATAACTATTGTTATATAGCTGAACTGAATAGGTTCAGGAAATCTTATCTTATCAATGGATTTAAATAGTAATTGAACACCTATTACTAGAATAATAAAAGAAATAATTAAGCCAGTAATATACTCAATTCTTGCATGGCCAAAAGGATGGTCCTTGTCTGCAGGCTTAGATGCCAGTTTTATTCCAATAAGAAGAATAATGGATGATGAGGCATCAGCAAGGTTGTTGATACCGTCAGCCAGTATTGCCAGACTGTTGAAAACAATACCTGCTGCAATTTTTATAACACACAAAAACGCGTTTATGAGGATGCCTAAAGTTCCTGCAAGTTTGCTGTAGCTGTCCCTTACCTTAGGATCCTCAACATTTTGATAGTCCTTAACAAATATTTTAATAAGAAAGTTTTTCATTATTCCTCCGATAATATTATGTCAGAATATTATATTCCCTAACCTATATTTTGTAAACAATGGGTGGTAGGTGCTGATAAGAGATATTTATTGAAGGGAGTGATAATATAGAACAAGGAAAGTATTAAGCTATTTATGAAAGACTGAATTATGCTTGTATATTTCTTCAAGCTTAGAGAGTTTATCTTTAAGGGTTTTTTCCTGTATCTTGCTGATGTATGCAACAAGAGCATTGATAAGAGACATGGCAGCGGTGTATGAATCCATGAAGGTTTCAGATTTAACAGTTGCTTTTAAAGAAAGGTCGGCAAGGTTATTTAAGGGGGAAAGAGGAGAATCTGTTATAGCAACGATTTTTGATTTTTTCTTAGAGAAATGCTGCATTAGACTAACAGTTTCTTTTGAATATCTTTTAAATCCTATTGATATTAAGCAATCTTGATCATTAACATCTAAAATCTGTTCCCATGCATTTGACTCGAGCAATATAACATGATCAAGGGCTATATTTAAAAGAAAATACAGATAATCTGCTAAAGCTGCAGAACGTCTTGATCCAACTACAAATACCCTCTTCGATTTGCAAACTAAATTACATGCTTGTTCCATAAGGACTGGATTCAATTCATTTATTGTTTCCTGTATATTCTCCAGATCATTTTTCATAACATCATAGAAAAAATCTGCTGTTTCAACATTCTTACTAACTGATCTCTCTAATTTCACCAAAGTACGGCCTCTTAGGGCTTCATTCTGCATAAAACGTTTAAATTCAGCGAACCCTGAGAATCCAAGACGTGAAGAAAACCTAATAATGGTTGCTTCGCTGACTTCTATTTTTTTTGCTAATTGTGAACTGGTCATCAGTATTACAATCGTTGGGTTTTTTAGAATATAGTCAGCAACTCTTTTCTCTGCCGGTGTAAAGAGCTTGTATTGTTCTAATATAATATCGGTAATCAGATCTTCATAGTCTCTTTTCATTTAAAAGTCCTTTCATTTTGTAGATTTATTGTCTTATTATATCAGAATAAATAAAATTATGGAATATTAATACCTTGACATGTCGAGTATCTATGTTATTATTTAAATAATCTGATAATTGAAGAAAATTTAACTACAAAATAAAATGTGAAGAAATAATTACAAAAGGAAGATGATAAATTGAGTAAGTATAAGTCAGCAATATTCGATCTTGGATTAACATTAATATATTCGCCCAGAGTAAAAAACTTTATTAATATATGTCAAAGGTTTGGGATGTATCCAAAAGAGGAAGATGTAAAAAGGGCTTTTTCGTTTACGGATCAGTATTTTATGAAAAATCGACCGGGCGTGTTAGGACGTCAGCCCAAAGAATTCTATATGGAATACTTGGCCGTCATGTTCGCATACTTACGTTTAGATCCTGATATAAAGGATTTCTATAAAGTTTTGTTTGAAGAATGTCCACCCAGAAAAGAATGGAAGCTTTATGATGAGACTATTCCATTTTTAAATAAATTAAAAGAGCATGGGTTAAAAATAGGCCTTCTTTCTAATTGGGATTTGAGTGCTAGATTTATCCTTGATAAGCTTAGCCTTACGGATTATTTTGACAGTATAATAATCTCCTCAGAGATAGGAATAGAAAAACCCGCCAAGGAGGCATTCATTAAAAGTTTGGAAAGCTTAAATGTGCACCCAAACGAAGCTTTCTATGTAGGTGATAATTATTTTGATGATGTAAAAGGTGGGAATCAAGTAGGCTTAAAAGTATTTTTGTTAAATCGAACAGATAAACCCTGCCGATTTAAGGAGGGAAACTTTAAAGAGATAAATTCATTGATGGAAATACTAAATTATATTTAGTTTCCAGAAGGGAGAAACTTAAATGAAGATTGGAGTATCATCAATACCTTTCTTTAACGAACCACTTGATAAAACAATTATTCATATTAAAGATTTAGGATTTGATTATTTAGAAGTTATGTGTGAATCACCCTATGCTCACCCTGACGACTTTGATGAGTTTAGTAGAAAAAATATTAAGAAAATAGCTGATGAACTAAAGGTTAGATTACTCGTGCATGCACCTATTGCTGATATTAATTTTATGAGTCTGAATGATGGAATCAGGGAGGAGGCCCAACGTCAACTTATTAAGACTATCAAATTAGCTCAGGATTGGGATAGTAGCAGGGTTGTATTTCATATAGGTGGTAAACCCTATATGGGGCTTTGGGATGAGGAAAAGGGCTTTGAATATTGTTTAGAAGCACTTGAACCTGTGATAGCTGAAGCAGAGAAAGCAGGAGTAAGATTGCTGCTAGAAAATGATCCTAACAAGGTAGGATTAGGCGGTATTGAATGGGCTAGTTTGGAAAGAATTTTGCAGGCTTACGAAGGAAGATTAGGTTTTCTGCTTGATTTAGGACATGCATTGATGTTGGGGGATGATAAATTTGATGAATTTATTATAAAGAGTAAGGATGTTATAGAAGGAGTTCATATAAGTAGTAATAACAGGATACGGGATGAACATCTGGGACTGGGCGAAGGTAATTTAGATGTTCGAAAAGCAATTACAAAGCTCAAGCAAATAGGGTTTAATGAAGAAATAATTATAGAAGTTAAATACGAGAAAGATATTCTACCGTCTAAGCTTATACTTGAACAGTATATTTAGTAAATATATTAATTTTAAGAAAAGGAGTAAGAACCATGAACATTTATGCAATTTTTCTTGTAGTTTATTTAATTGCAATGTTGGTAATAGGTTTTGTATTTAAAAACAAAGCCGGTTCATCAACATCCTCCTATTTTATAGCAGGGAGAGGGCTTGGATACATAGTCCTTGTTGCTACAATGGTAGGTACAGCACTGGGGGGCAGTGTTTCAATGGGCACAGTAGGAATGGCCTATAACGGTGGGTTCTATGTATGGACGCTGTCGCTTTCAGGCGCCCTCGGCTATTTAGTATTAGCCTTTATGGCAGGTAAGCTCTACAGAACACAAGCAACGACTACACCTGACATTTTGGCGGCAAGGTATGGACAAGCTGGTAGGTATGTTGCTTCATTTTTTAACATTTTATTTAATGTTATAGTTGTAGCTGGACAGATCATGTCGATAGGTATCGTTCTTCAGTACATATTAGGTATTGATTATACGGTAGGGATGTTGATTGCTACGGTAGTATTCGTAGTCTATACACTTTTTGGCGGAATGTATGCAGTAGCATATACAGACGTCATTCAAAGTATATTTGTTCTTTTTGGACTATTTTATGTTGTATTCTTTATACTCGCCAAAGTGGGTGGCTTTGGTGCAGCAATGACAATTCTAGAAGGGACAGCTCCTGAAGGATATTTCGATTGGTTTTCTGCAGGTGGAACATTTATAAGCAGTTATTTCATTTATACAATACTTGGAATAGTAACTATGCAGATCATACACCAAAGAATATTTGCTGCTAAGAGTGAAATGACTGCTAAGAGAACCATGTTCTCTCTATTCGTTGTGATTGTTATAGTATACATAATTCCTCCCATTATTGGCATGGCTGCAAGAGTATTGATACCAGGCCAAGAAAGCCCACAAAATGCCTTACCTATATTGGTGGTTGAATTCTTGCCTCCTGTAGCAGGAGCGATTGTATTTATTTCATTGATATCTATTATGATGTCAACTGCAGACTCGACATTATTATCAATTGCTTCTAATATTGTAAAGGATTTCTACTTGCCTTTAACTAATAAGGAAGGGGATCTAGACGATGAGAGCACTGATAAGCGAATAGTAAGAGTATCAAAAATATGCGTTATTATAATGGCATTAGTATCCTTGTTTGCTGCTTTGAATTCACAGTTCTTAGTTGCTATTCAGATATTTAGATTGACAGTTTGCGCAGGTGCAATTGCTGTACCTTTAATTGCTGCTTTGTACTGGAAACGTGCTACCAGGCTTGCAGGCGTACTAAGCATGATATTTGGCGGAGGTATAGCTTTAATACTTGAGAATGTAGCATTAACCACTGTGCCCTCTATTTTCATATCGGTTCCGGTTAGTTTAATAGTACTGGTAGTAGTGTCAATACTGCAAAAGGCGCCGGAAAATGTACCGGAATGGGTTGGTTTCAAAAAATAAAATTACTAAGATCTGGCGAATGTATGTAAAATATTAGTTATCAGGTAGACTATTAATAGTCTGCCTGATAATTCATATACGGAGGATTTAACAATGAAAATAAAACTATTGGCTATTATTTTTCTATCTACATTCTTAATAATTCTAACAGCATGTGAAGGTGTTTCTACTGAAGAATTGCTGGATACACAGGCAAATATGATAATAAAAGACGGGAGTATGGAATGTATTATAGAGGATTCATATTTGACGGTAACAATTGACTATACATTAGAGAATATTGGCGATGAGGAAGTTTGCGAAACCGTATTGAAAAATTCAGAGTTTAAGGAGACAATCGTAGAATATATCAATATTGCTTTCGATGAAGAAGTGGTGGAGATAACTGGAGAAAGCGGAGAGGCTATAAGTGAAAAAGTAACATTTCCAAAAGCGGTATTTCCGGGCGAAACAATCGATATAAAGATAAATTATGGTGTCAGTGGTCTTAAAATGCCTGATGGTGGAAAAATGACATGGAGATGGGTTGTTCCTTATTTGGATGCTACTGCTTTAACTGAAGAAATTAGCGGCATCCCTATAAGCATTGTAATAGATGAGGATATTGAGCTGGTATCATCAGTACCATTAGGATTCAAAAAGGAAGGAAATGTTTTTAATAATAAATTAAATGGTTTGACAAACATGATTATTCTAGAAGTTAGCGACTAGTCCAGGAGGAAAAAGATGCAAATTAAAAAAGGATTTGAATGTGATCTATTTTCTGTTAGCGCAGCGACTCCAGGAGAAGGAATTAAGTTAAATGGTATACCGGTGTGCTTGGAAAACGTAGCTAAAGAGGATTCAAGGATCGACCTTATGTATAAAGGGACTAGAGTATTTATTGCTGAACATATTCTTGCTCCTTTGAAGCTCCTTGGGATTGAGGATGCAATAGTAGTTGGGAAAGAGAAGGAGTGGGACTTTGCGAGACCGGTACATAGGTTCGCATATAGTGTAAATATGAAAACTGGTAGTATTTTCGGCCCTTCTGATGGAAGACATTGTTATGAATTGCTAGAAGTTGAAGGTGTTTACGAGAGCAAGGAATCTCAGAGATACTATACCGTACCCTCTCCTGTTGTATATGAAAAACCTGGATTAGGAAGCATTGAGATTTTACCGTCAGCTCCCTGCACAGGAATGCAGTTTAGTATTACTGCCGGCAAAATAACCGTAAAAGCAAGGGTATATGTTACATGTAAACAAAATGATAAGGAATTATTAGATAAGATTTTAAAATCAAGAACACCTGCGGTTTGCGGACTTGATAGTGATGAACCTATGTGGCATGCAATTGGTGATTTTACAGCAGATTTGTGCGGCATAGGCAAACTGACAGATGCGGTAGTAAATGCAGAAGTCGGATTCGACTACCATGCCCTTACCATAGGCTCCCTAAGGAAATTAAGCGAAATTGAAAAGGGAGGGCATTAATATGCTGACGATTTGGTTTAATACTAAAAACGAAAAAAATGAATATTTGAACATGTTAGAAAACCAAGTGGATTTAGAAAAATTTAGATTTAGAACCCTTTGTGAAATAGATCAAGTTGATGATAAAGAAACAGAATATAATATGCTATGCGTGCCTACCGGAATGAAGGTAGTAACGGTTGAAAAGGGAGAATGGCAACTTTTAATAAAGGGTAAGAACCTTTCTGAAGCTTTTAAGTTTCAAGATATTCTATGGCCTAAGCACCCTATTTATAACACGGGTCCTGATATCGCAAAAGAAGTGAGAGAAGCTTTTTTACCAGGTCTAACGACGATAAAATGCGAAAATACAGATGAGGGTGTTCTTTTAAAAATTAACCCTACTGTAGATGCTGATCCAGTTATTATAAGAAAAGACATTGAGATTGCTTTACAAAATAATGGCGTTTCGTATGATAGTATTGCTGAAGTTTCTGAATTTCAAAAAACTAATAGAAGTATATTAAGCAATGATCTATTGAGTTTGATATTAAACGTTTTCATAGATGCTGGGTTAAAATCTCCAGATTTTGAATGGTATCCATATCCTGTTGGATTATCGAAGCTTATAAACAGGTATCGCAATGTGTTTGCCCTTGGGCCGGGTATGTTTCCTTTGGCATTGCCGATGCCAGGTGATATTTCTAAATATAACAATAATGAAAAAGAGTTCATAGCTCTCATGCAGTCTTTTTCCAAGTATATTTAATCAAGGGGAGATATAATGTATTGGTTGTTAGGGTTAACTGCGTTAACCGGGTTTTCTTATACTTTCATTACGGGTTTTCATGACGGAAGTAATATTATATCCACAATAGTGGCATCTAGATCTATCGCTGTGAAAAAGGCCTTGGTGATAGCCTGCATATCAGAATTGTTGGGTGGATTCCTGTTTGGGACTGCGGTTGCTCAAACAATGGCAAAAAAATTGTTCAATTATTCAATAATATCTACAGCTATAGCCGAAAAGGGAATAGGATTAATAATAGCATCCTTTATAGGCGCAATCGTTTGGAATCTTATCACCTGGAGATGGGGTCTGCCTTCAAGTTCCTATCATGCCTTAGTAGGTGGGATGATAGGTGCGGCGATTTTTCTTTTCGGAATAGAAGCTGTCTATTGGAAAGGTATTCTTCTCAATGTTGTCCTCGTAATGATTATATCTCCTATCATTGGATTTACAGCAGGCTTTTTTATGTTGTGGCTTTTAAAGCAAATACTAAAATATGGCGGTAGAAATACAGAGAGGAATATAAAAAGGGTTCAAATAATTACAATGGTAGCGCTTGCTCTTAGTTATGGAAGTAACGATTCTCAGAAATCTATGGGATTGATTTCCCTTGCCCTTGGTTTCCTTGCAGGAAGCGGCGAATTTAACGTTCCGATTTGGGTAATTGCAGGAAGTTCTATCAGCCTTTCTCTTGGAATGTATTTAGGTGGATGGAGGATGGTTAAAACTGTAGGAATGAAAGTTTTTAAACTAAAGCCAATTCACTCCTTTGCATCGCAAGTGGCTACTGTTACAGTTTTACTTACGACTACTTTAATTGGTGTGCCGGTAAGTACTACACAAACAATCACAGCCTCTGTAATGGGAGTCGGTAGTAAAGAGAATATGAGGCGTCTCAATTGGAATATTGTGAAGAAAATTGCATTAGCTTGGATTACTACTATTCCAGCTGCGATGTTGGTTTCAGGAATTATTGTGTTAGTTGCAAAAGGATTAATATTATTAGGGGGGAAAATATGATGGGGGTTTTCATTAAAAGAGAATTGCCTAACTTCTATGATTTGCTATCGAGGCAGATGAACATAACATTAGACGGAATACATGAACTCAATGTTTATCTGCATGATCTTTCCGAAGATAGATACAATAAAATAATAGATTTGGAAAAACAGGCAGATAGGGTAAGGGTAGAGCTAATAAAGGCATTAGAAGAAACTTTTATCACACCTTTCGAGAGGGAGGATATATTTAGACTGTCTGGAGATATCGATGATATCATGGATAATATTTATGAAATTGCATATACCATCAATATCTTTCGTATGGAACCTAGAGAAGATGATAAGGAAATTATAAAAATAATAATGAAATCAATAGAAGCTCTAAATAACGCTGTTGAAAAATTGGGTACTGAGGTTAACGACGAACAGTGGGATTACTTAAAAGAAGCAAAAAAATGTGAAAAGATAGCAAAAGCAAAATATCGAAGATGTATACAAAAAATGATTGAAGAAGAGGAAATGAATCTTCTTGCATCAGTGATAAAACAGAGGGAACTGTATAGAAGTATGAGGCATTTAGCTGAACAGGTTAACTTGGCAGCAGATATTGTGGGTAGGATTAAAGTAAAGATGATTTAGAATTCACTAGAGACTATATAAAATATAGTCTCTACAGACTGTAGACAAAAAAGGTGCTGGAACATTAAAAACTCCAACACCTTTTTTAATTTGATAAAGAAATTTTCTGATTTGATTAATAAACGGTGGTAGTAGCCCATTTTTTCGTTTCCATTTTGC
>JAAYHT010000265.1 GCA_012735285.1 Clostridiales bacterium
GACCCGGCGGCAAGAAATAGTTTGGAAGTTTTACTATGCTATCCGGGGGTCTGGGCTTTGATATTGCATAAACCGGCTCACTGGTTACATAAACGAAATCTAAAGCTTCTGGCAAGAATAATTTCCCAGCTGACCAGATTTATTACGGGTATCGAAATCCATCCTGGGGCAACTATTGGTAGACGATGTGTGATCGACCACGGTATGGGAGTGGTCATAGGTGAGACAACCGAAATTGGAGATGACGTTACTATATATCAAGGGGTTACTCTGGGCGGTACCGGGAAAGAAGTTGGTAAGAGACATCCGACTATCGGTAATAATGTAGTTATCAGCTCGGGCGCTAAGGTTTTAGGTCCTTTCAGAGTGGGTAATAATTCTAAGATAGGAGCAGGTTCTGTAGTTCTTGAAGAGATTCCCGATAACTGTACAGTGGTCGGTATACCTGGAAAGGTTGTAAAAAGAGGGAATCAGAGGACTCAGGATTTGAATCAGGTTGACCTGCCTGACCCAATTGCAATAGAATTAGAATGTCTAAGGCGGAGAATAATAGCCTTGGAAACTAAACTCGCTGAAATTAAAGATGATATGGAAGGAAAGAAAGATGAAGATATATAATACATTGACAAGAAAGAAAGAAGAATTTAAACCGATAGATGAAAATGAAATAAAAATTTATGTTTGCGGGCCAACGGTCTATAACTACTTTCACATTGGAAATGCAAGACCCTTTGTGGTATTTGACACCTTAAGAAAATACTTGGAATATCGAGGGAAGAAAGTACAGTTTGTCCAGAATTTTACCGATGTGGACGATAAGATAATTAATAAAGCTGTGGAAGAAGGAGTGTCCCCATCCGAAATCAGTGAAAAGTACATTGAGGAATACTTTAAAGATGCACAGGCCTTGAATGTAAAAAAGGCAACTGTACATCCAAAAGTTACGGAGAATATAGAAGAAATTATTGAATTTGTAAAGAGCCTAATAGATAAGGGCTATGCCTATGAGGTGGATGGAGACGTATACTTCAGCACTAGAAAGTTCAGAGAATATGGTAAGCTTTCCAAACAAAACTTAGAGGAGCTGGAAGCAGGTGCAAGAATTGAAGTAGGTGAAAAGAAGAAAGATCCCCTTGACTTTGTGCTTTGGAAGGCAAGAAAATCCGAAGATGAAATAGCCTGGGATTCGCCCTGGGGTATGGGAAGACCAGGTTGGCATATAGAATGTTCTGTAATGGCAAGTAAATACCTTGGTGATACTATTGATATACATGCCGGTGGGCAAGATTTAATTTTCCCTCATCATGAAAATGAAATTGCTCAGACTGAAGCTAAGACTGGTAAGCCCTTTGCAAACTATTGGATGCACAACGGATATATAACTGTTGACGATGAGAAGATGTCAAAGTCAAAAGGAAACTTTTTTACAGTTAGAGAAATATTAAAACATTACGATGGCGATGTTATGCGTTTCTTCTTATTGTCAGGACACTATCGCAATCCTATTAATTTCAGCGAAGAGCTAATGGAACAGGCTAAAAATTCTCTTGCAAGGATTCAGAATACAATGATGAACCTCAAACATCTGATTGAAAATGAAGAAGGAGAAATGACAGAAAAAGAGCAAGAGAATTTTAGTGAACTGTTAAAGTACAAAGACAAATTTATTGAAGCAATGGATGATGACTTAAATACAGCTGATGCTATAAGTGCTATCTTTGAATTGGTTAAAGATATTAATATATTCATAAAAGATGGAAGCTCTAAGGAATTCGCTCAAAAGAGCCTATCGTTATTAGACGAATTGACTGATGTTTTGGGGATCTTAAGGGATACTGATGAGGACGAGATTGATAAGGAGATCCTGGCCTTAGTTGAAGAGCGTCAAATAGCGAGGAAAAATAAGGACTATAAACGTGCTGATGAAATAAGGGATTTGTTAAAGCAAAGAGGCATTACTTTAAAAGATACACCACAAGGGGTTCAGATAATAAAAGATTAACGGAATGCTAGATTGCAGAATATACCCGCTATAGTCCATGAAAGATATGTAAAGTCAGAAAGGTATTTTACTATCCATGGGAATGGTAGCATAGGTGAAAAGTAATTGAGTAGGGGAGAAATCCCTATTACTACGAAGATAATTGCGGGAAAAAGATAAATAAATTTGTTTCGACTTTTTACAAAGCGGGGACCTACCATGGTCCCTAATGCTATTCCTATCAGGAAATACAGTGCATAGGGTACGATTAAAGAAATATTTGTAGCTGCAATAATACTGATTCTATTATTCACCCAAGTTGCTGCAATCATAAGCAGTATGATAATTAAAGTTCTAATTAGCAGTTTGAATACCTCTGACATTTTAACCTCCTATTTTGTTATGACAAACCGATTTTAATCGATTTCTAGTATATAAGCAA
>JAAYHT010000266.1 GCA_012735285.1 Clostridiales bacterium
CAACATACACACTAATAGTCCAACACAGATACTAATTAGATCTTTAAGCCAGACAAGTAGCTTAGCTGTATAATCGAAAACAACGGGGGGTTGTCAAGCAAAAACTCCACAACAATTTGACACCGTCTTTTTTGTATAATCCACTTGCATTAACTAATTAAATATGGTATATATGGGAAAAGTATTTTAGAATACAATAGGGGAATTATAGGCTATGCTTTCTGTTTTTAGTTTTGTATCATTTTTTAAATATTTCTACCAAAGCTTTTATTTTAGCTTCGGTTTTTTTGGATACAAAAAAATAGCTTTGTCGCATGGACTATAATTCTATAAACTTGCTATTAAAATAAAAGTTTTTAAGAGAGGTTCAATGCGACAACCTCTCTCTTTTTTTAGAAGGTGAATTCATTATGAAGACTATCGATGTAAAATTATTAAATAGACCCTATAAAATTCTAATAGATTTCGGTCTATTGAAACGGACGGGACAACTGATAGAGCCTTTTTTAACGGGCGAAAAGGTGGCAATTGTATCGGATGAAATCGTATGGAATCTATATGGCAAGATCCTTCTAGAGTCCCTTAATGGGATTAAACATCAAGTATTTATTCAGCCCTCGGGCGAGGAAACCAAATCCATTAAATATTTTGAAGATCTGTGTGAACACTTTGCAGAAATCGGCTTAATGCGTACAGACCTGGTTATTTCTTTCGGAGGAGGAGTTGTAGGAGACCTTGCAGGCTTTGCCTCAGCATCTTATATGAGAGGAGTTTCTTTTATACAGATACCTACTACTCTTTTGTCACAGGTGGATTCATCGATTGGAGGGAAGACAGGGATAAATCTTAAACATGGCAAAAACCTTTTAGGTGCCTTCTGGCAACCCAAGTTGGTCATAAGCGATGTCAGCCTATTAGATAGCTTGGAAGAAAGGGAGTTTCAAGCCGGTATGGCTGAGGTTATAAAATACGGGGCGATTGAATCCAAAGAACTATTTGATAGTCTCTTGAAGTATGCAGATAGAAAAGAAGTTATGAAAGATATTGTAAATATAATTTATGAGTGCTGTGACATAAAAAGAAGGATAGTAGAGCATGATGAATTGGATTTTGGAGAGAGAATGAAACTGAATTTTGGCCATACCTTTGGCCATGCAATTGAAAGGGCGGGGAACTATAAAAAACATACCCACGGTGAGGCTGTCGCCTTAGGGATGATTATAGCATCAAAAATAGGCGAAAGATTAGGCATAACCGCCAGCGGGTGTTCGGACAAACTCATTGATGTATTAAGTCAGCATAATCTTCCTATAAGCGCTGATTTAGACTATAAAGAGCTTATTGACTATATCATAAACGACAAGAAGAAGAATAAAAGCGGAATTAATTTCATTCTTCTTAAAGATATTGGTAAAAGCATTATTCACTCTATCGACGCTGATGATCTTTTTAGCTTGTTTGAAAGGGGAATTTAAACCACATGGATATAAAGGAAGTTAACTGCCGCCCTCAAGGAACAATATTCCTTCCGCCATCTAAGAGCATTACTCATAGGGCATTAATTTGTGCCGCACTGGCTGATGGTAAAAGTATTATTAAAAATTATATAGGTTCAGGTGAGGATATAGAAGCCACATTAGGATGTTTGGACAGTCTGGGTATTGTTTTTAAAGATAAAAATAATCAATTGATAATAGAGGGTAAAAAGTCTAAGCTAAAGAATTCGCTTCTTAATTGCAGGGAGTCAGGTTC
>JAAYHT010000267.1 GCA_012735285.1 Clostridiales bacterium
CGAAAAAATGGGCTACTACCACCGTTTATTAATCAAATCAGAAAATTTCTTTATCAAATTAAAAAAGGTGTTGGAGTTTTTAATGTTCCAGCACCTTTTTTGTCTACAGTCTGAAAAGCTCTCTTCCTGAGAGCTTTTAACTTTTAATTATTTTATATCATGCTTCTTCTTCTATTCATCTGATTCTTTTCTAGTAAATCTATTGAATTTAATGCTTTGCCTGTCCCAATCGCCACACAGGATTTGGGATTTTCTGCAATTCTCACAGGAATCCCTGTACGTTCCGCTATACGCATATCTATACCATGAAGTAGAGCTCCACCACCGGTTAATACTATTCCGCTATTTCCTATGTCAGCTGCCAATTCAGGAGGAGTACGCTCTAAAACATTATGGACAGTTTCGCATATAGTCTGTAAAGGTTCCTCCAGTGCTTCCATCATCTGCTTTGATGTGATCTCGATAGACTTTGGCAGGCCGGTTACAAGGTCTCTACCCCTGCACTCATGTACTACTATTTGTTCCCTTGGGTAAGCTGTACCCACGGTCATTTTTATCTCTTCTGCGGTACGCTCACCAATATAGAGTTTGTGTTCTTTTCTCATATATTTTATTATGGCCTCGTCAAAGCTGTCACCGGCTACTTTGACAGAGTTGGAAGTTACTATGCCACCTAAAGCTATTACAGCTACGTCAGTAGTGCCTCCTCCAATATCAATGATCATTATTCCATTTGGTTTTGTAATATCAAGCCCAGCCCCAATTGCTGCTGCAACAGGCTCTTCCATTAGATATACTGATTTTCCTCCTGCCTGTATTGAGGCTTCACGGACTGCTCTCTTTTCTACTTCAGTTACTCCTGATGGTACGCATACCATTATCTTTGGTCTGAAAAATTTACCGCTCTTGCAGGTCTTTCTAATAAAATATTTAAGCATCCTTTCAGTAACATCATAATCGGATATAACGCCATCTTTTAAAGGCCTCATCGCAATTATATTGTTTGGAGTTCTTCCAAGCATCTGCCGGGCTTCTTCTCCAACAGCCACAATTTCATTAGTATCCCTGTTTAGAGCAACAACTGTCGGTTCTTCCAAAACAATACCTTTACCTTTTATATAAACTAGAACGTTCGCCGTTCCAAGGTCAATTCCTACTTCATCTGCAAAACCCATTTCAATCACTCCTTACTATAAATACTACAGGATATTTGTATCAACGCTAATATTATATCTTCTAATCCATGAAAAAACAATTTATTTTTAAATAAGTTTAAATTATCCAAAGGACAAAATATTGCATAGTATGAAATAAGGCTTATACAGCCTAGTATAACCGAAAGGAGCCAATTAAATTGGAAAACTATATAGATAGAATTCTTGCGGAAATGCCTGATGAAGCACAGATGACCGCAAAAATGGGAAATGACTTTGATTCCACCTATCTAGGGCGGCTTCCTTTAGGTATGGCATACGTTCCTTTTCAGCGCTGGCAAGGTACCTATGAACCTTACCGGGCATTAGATAGAGGGACTATATTTCCTGAACTAGATTTGCCATTCTGCGGAAGGGAGCTGATCTGATATGGATAAAATGTCAAGAGAAGCCTTAATGAAGCAATTACAAGTTCAATCTTTTGTGATTGATGATATAAAACTATATCTTGATACTCATCCAACGGATAGAAACGCCCTGGATTATTATAAAAAGTTTAAGAAACTAAGGGATGAAACTTACAGGGAATTTACCATGAGGTATGGTCCCATTAGTGCTGAAAATGTTTATGTAGAAGATAGTTGGGCCTGGGTAGAAACACCCTGGCCATGGGAAAGGTGGTCGTAATTATGTGGACTTACGAAAAGAGACTTCAATATCCGGTAAAAATATCAAAACCCGATGCTAGATCTGCCAAAATAATAATCACTCAATTCGGGGGACCTGACGGTGAACTTGCTGCTTCTCAAAGATACCTTTCCCAAAGGTACAGCATGCCTTTCAAACAGGTCGCAGGAGTGCTTACGGATATAGGCACGGAGGAAATGGCCCACATGGAAATGGTTAGCACCATCGTCCATCAGCTAACAAAGGATCTATCGCTAGAAGAAATCCAAAGGGAAGGTCTCGACACATATTTTGTGGATCATACCGTTGGCCTATGGCCTCAATCGGCTGCAGGGAATCCTTTCACAGCCTCCTACTTCCAGTCCAAAGGCGATCCTATAACCGACCTTGTTGAAGACATGGCTGCAGAGCAAAAAGCAAGAACCACCTACGATAATCTTTTGAGGCTAGTGGATAACCCTGAAGTAAGGGAGCCATTGAAGTTCCTCAGGGCAAGAGAAATTGTGCATTTTCAACGTTTTGGCGAAGCATTGCGCATAGTACTGGATAACCTGAATACTAAGAATTTCTATGCGATAAACCCAAGTTTTGACTTGACTAAGCCAAAAGGAGGAAATAAATAAAAAAAAGTAGTTGACATGTGGCAAAAACATTAGTAGAATGTAGGCTAAATATAGCCAGATATAGAAAAATGCGATGACAAGGAAGAGTAGCATATTCCATGAGCTATAGAGAGCTGTCGGTTGGTGGAAGACAGCGCTCATCTTATGCGAAAATCACCTTCGAGCATTCGGCCGAAGAGCATATTGCTTGTGTAGGTTTGAACGATTAACACCCGTTAAAG
>JAAYHT010000268.1 GCA_012735285.1 Clostridiales bacterium
CTCATTAATCTGTTCACCTAACCACATCAAAAATGCAGTTCCTGCCGATAGCACTAGTACAATCACTGTTACATTGAAAAAGCTTTTGTCTGGAACTGCTTGACGGAAAAGCCCAACAGCAAGACCAATAGCCTGCACAAAGGCCAGCACTACAGTTAAATATCTTGTATATTGAGCTATCTTCTTTCTTCCCTCAGTTCCTTCCTTTGCCAAAGCTTCAAGTCTTGGTACCGCAATTGTCAATAGGTTCAGGATAATTGACGCGGTAATATAAGGGGTAATGCTTAATGCAAATATAGTAAAGTTACTAAAGGCACCGCCCGAAAACAGATCAAATAGACTCAATAATCCTAGATCTCCGGAAAATAATTGTTTTAAGATCGACCTGTCAATTCCCGGTACAGGAATATTAGAGCCTAATCTGAAGATCAATAGCATTAGAAGCGTAAAAATTATCTTCCTTCTAAGGTCATCTACTTTCCAAGCGCGAACGAGTGTCCGTAGCATCTCCATTTTTAAATCACCTCTGCCTTTCCTCCTGCAGACTCGATTTTGTCTATCGCTGTTTTGCTAAATTTATGAGCCTTTACGGTTACTTTCTTTTCGAGTTCTCCGTCTCCAAGAATTTTAATACCGTCCTTGACTTGCTTAACCATACCCGATTCAATTAGAAGTTCAGGGGTAATTTCCGTACCATCTTCAAAGGCATTCAAATCATCAATATTGACAATTGCCCATTCTTTTTTCCAAATATTAGTGAAGCCTCTTTTGGGGATTCTTCTGATCAAAGGCATCTGTCCACCTTCGAAGCCATATCTAATACCGCTTCCACTTCTAGATTTCTGTCCCTTCGTACCTCTTCCGGCGGTTTTGCCTAACCCTGATGCTATGCCCCTACCCTTTCTCTTTGGTTTTCTGGTAGAACCTTCTGGAGCTCTAAGTTCATGCAATCTCATGTCTGTTCACACCTCCTTTTACAGCTGTTCTACTTTAACAAGATGTTTTATTTTCTCTATCGATCCGCGAATCTGAGGATTATCAGGTTGTTCAACAGAATGCTGTAATTTCCTTAGTCCTAACGCTTCCACAACTTTTCTCTGTTTAGGAGAAGCGCCAATTGTGCTTTTAACTAAAGTAATTTTCAGTTTTTTATCAGCCATCTAGGTGTCCTCCTTATCCTAAAATCTCTTCTACTTTTTTGCCTCTAAGCTTTGCTACACCTTCAGCTGTCTTCAGATTCTTAAGACCTTCAATAGTAGCGTTCGCCATGTTACCATGATTATTACTGCCTAAAGATTTAGCTCTTACGTCTTTAATGCCGGCCAGCTCTAGTACTGTACGCACAGCACTTCCTGCAATAACTCCTGTACCTGGTACAGCAGGCATTATTAGTACCTTTCCAGCTCCAAAAACACCTAGTGTTGTATGGGGTACAGTTGTTCCTACCATTGGAACATAGATTAATTTCTTCTTTGCATCTTCAACAGCTTTTCTGACTGCTTCAGGAATTTCCTGAGCTTTTCCTAATCCTACACCGACATGGCCATTTCTATCGCCGACCACTACGTTAACACTAAATCTAAAGTTTTTACCACCCTTTACAACCTTGGTTACACGGCGGATATTTATGATAGCTTCTTCCAAATCGAGCTTAGATGCATCAATTCTACTTTGTCGCATTCTTCTCCTCCTTCTTAGAATTTCAAACCGGCAGCACGTGCACTATCAGCCAGCTCTTTTACTCTCCCGTGATATAAGAATCCGCCTCTATCAAAGCATACTGTCTCTATGCCTTTTTCAAGAGCTTTCTTTGCAATCGCTTCTCCTACGAGCTTTGAAGCTTCCCTATTTCCACCATAAGATATCTTTTCTTTTATATCCTTTTCGAGAGTTGATGCTGAAACCAAAGTTATACCTTTTGTGTCGTCAATAATCTGCGCGGAAATATTAGAGAGGCTTCTGTATACACATAATCTCGGCTTCTCAGGAGTACCGAAAACTTTCCGTCTAACTCTTTGATGCCTTTGTAGACGTTTATCATTTCTACTTTTAAATTTCGCCATTTCCTACACTCCTTTCCACTATTTAGCACCGGCCTTGCCTTCTTTTCTGCGCACAACTTCATTTTCGTATCTAATGCCTTTACCGTTATATGGTTCTGTAGGCCTTTTAGCTCTGATGTTAGCAGCATAATTTCCGACAAGAGCTTTATCTATACCTTTTACTACAATTTCTGTTGGAGATACTACTTCAGTCTCTATTCCGTCTGGATCTTCCATTTCTACAGGATGTGAAAAACCAAGTTGTAATACCAGGTTCTTACCTTTCTTTTCAGCTCTGTATCCTACACCTGATATGATAAGTTTCTTTTCAAATCCTTTAGTTACACCTTCTACCATGTTATTTATTAATGATCTGTAAAGTCCATAAGCTGCTTTAGCTCCATTTGTTTCATTTTCGCAGCTCACAACTATTTTACCATCTATATTTTCAACTTTAATTTGCTTGCTGATCTTCTCCTGCAATTCACCTTTAGGTCCTTTTACAGTAACCACGTTATTCTTGTCAACCTCTACGCTTACCTTGGAGGGAATGACTATCGGCAATTTTCCAATTCTTGACATATTATTCTCCTCCTGCGATTAATAAACGTAACATAATACTTCA
>JAAYHT010000269.1 GCA_012735285.1 Clostridiales bacterium
CTAATCTTGCCCTATCCACTCTGTTCCCATTTAGATGCAGTATTGAACTTTGACCTAATGATCCTGACATCTTATGAATGCTCATACAAGCTAAATCTGCACCAAATGCCAATGCTCCTTTAGGTAGTTTTTCATTAAAGTAACAATGATTGCCATGAGCTTCGTCTGCAATAAAAATCCCACCGAAACTATGTGTTATATCTACCAGCTTACCTATATCGCTGCATATGCCGTGATAGGTCGGACTCACGGCAAAAACACCTTTAGCATCGGGATTTTTCTCATAGATTTTTTTTAGTTTTTCAGGAGAAAAGCCACATACTAAGCCCTTTTCCTTACATATTTCGGCTGAAATATAAACAGGTATGGCACCACTGACTATGAGTCCAAAGGCAACTGACTTATGCGCATTTCGAGGCACAATTAGCTTTTCGTCCTGTTTTGCAACAGTTGCTATTGACGCAATAATACCGCTAGATGTTCCGTTTACAAGAAAGTAGCTTTGCTCAGACCCCCATGCTTTTGCAGCCAGATCCTGGGCTTCCTTAATTGGACCGGAAGGTTGATGTAGATCGTCCAAACCTGTTACCTCAGTTAAGTCCATTTTAAAGATATTCTCGCCGACAAATTCTTTCCATCTCGAATCGATAGCTGCTCCCATCTTGTGAGATGGTATGTGCAAAGGAGCAGTCTCTTCATCTATATACTTTAAGATTGCGTCATAGAGTGGTGTCCTCAATTGTTCGCCCATTATTTCCCTCCATTAATACAAAAGGCATCCTCTGTTTCATGTTTCTTCCTTCTAGTCATCAGAGCTTTAACCGTATCTTTTACATCGATCTCTTCGTTTATGACCCTGTAAATCTGTTCGGTAATAGGCATCTCTACATCATATTTCTTAGCAAGCTTATATGCCGCTTCTGTAGTATACATGCCTTCTACAACCATCCCTATTTTTTTAATAGCTTCGGATGGTTTTACCCCTTGACCTATCATTATCCCGCATCTTCTGTTGCGGCTGTGCATGCTTGTACAAGTAACAATTAAATCCCCTATTCCCGACAAACCAAAAAATGTTTCAGGACGTCCCCCCATTTTAACCCCAAGACGTGCTATTTCCGTTATCCCTCTTGTCATCATGGCGGCCTTGGTATTATCGCCAAATCCCATACCATCGGATATTCCTGCACCAAGCGCTATTATATTCTTCAGTGCTCCTCCCAACTCCACACCTATTAAATCAGTATTGGTGTAGATCCTAAAACTGTCTGTCATAAAAACATCCTGCACATATTCAGCCAGTTCTAAGTTGTTTGATGCAGCAACAACGGTAGTAGGAAGTGCTCTCCCAACTTCTTCAGCATGGGAAGGCCCAGATAAAACAACATATTTAGCATTGGGCAATTTCTCAAAGGCAATCTCGGATAATCTTTTTAGACTTTTTTGTTCTATACCTTTGGCTACATTTACTAAGACCGTTTCATCTTTTAAAAAGGGAATCGCTGTATCTAAAGCACTCCTAAAATGCTGAGCAGGTGCAGAAAACATTACTATATCTGACCCGTCAATGGCATCAGCTATATTTTCTACTAAATTAATATTTTCATTGAATTTAATATCTGGCAAATATTTTTTGTTCTCTCTTTGTTGTTTCATTGAGTTAATATGTTCAGTGTCAATATCCCACATGGATACCTGGCAACCCTTTGACGATAAGTTGATAGCTAAAGCTGTACCCCAACTACCCGCACCTAATACAGCTATTTTATGACTCATTTGTTTCCTCCTTTTTCTTAAAGCTGACCTTTGGTTCTTCGCCTTTAATTAATCTTTTTATATTGCTTCGATGTTTAATGAATATAATCACTGTCATCACAGTTAGTAGGCCTATGTAATTAGGCATGAAATAATTTGCAAGTATGGGTATTGATAAGGCTGAAAGCAAGCTGCCCACGGAAGCCCTTTTTGATGCAACAAAACCTATGGCTGCAATAGCCAGGCAGATTAATGCGAAAACATAGTTTAATGCCAGCAAGGCGCCAAAACCAGTTGCAATCCCTTTTCCGCCTTTAAATTTGTAAATTATAGGCCATATATGACCTATGAAAACTGCAAGCCCGCAGATAACCGCCAGAGTTTCACCTCCAATATATCTCCCTATTAATACTGCAACAACGCCTTTAAGAATGTCTATAACCAGCGTGAGCGCTGCAGCCTTAGGCCCCATAACGCGAAGTACGTTGGTTGTTCCGGGATTGCCGCTACCCTTTTTTCTTATATCAATGTTAGCGGCTTTACTGATTAATGTAGCTGGAGATATGTTGCCTAAAAAATATGCGATAATAATAGCGAGAATAAAATAGACTATTCCAATTGATGAAACCCACTCATTAAAATCATACATAGTCTTCTTCACCTTTCTCTCTAAATACAAATTTAATTGAGGTGCCCTCAAAACCAAATCCTTCTCTAATTTTGTTTTCAAGGTAGCGAGCATAGGAAAAATGCATCAACTCTCTGCTATTAACTTTAAAGGAAAATAGCGGTGGTTTAATCCCTACCTGAGTAACATAATATATCTTTAATTGTCTGCCCTTATCTGATGGAGGCTGTCTCATCATAATTGCATCCATAATCAGGCTATTGAGTTGCCCTGTAGGAATCCTCATCGCCCTGTTCTCAGAAACAATTTTGGCCATTTCCATCACCTTGTCTAATCTCTGTTTCTGTAAAACAGAGATGAAGATCGATGGTGCATAGGTCATGAATGGCAGTTCAGTATATATTTGCTTACGGTACTTATCCATTGTACTGGTATCTTTTTCAATCAGGTCCCACTTATTTACTACAATAACTATTCCCTTTCCCTCTTCATGGGCTATCTCAGCTATTCTTTTATCCTGTTCAGTAACACCCTCTTGTGCATCGATCATAAGAAGGCATACATCGGAGCGCTCAATTGCCAAAATTGCTCTTATTACACTGTAGCGTTCAATATTTTCCTGTATCCTGCTTTTTCTTCTGATGCCTGCAGTATCTATAAGTATATATTCCTCATCCCGCCATACAAATGTGGTATCTATCGAATCCCTTGTTGTACCTGGTACATTACTTACAATAGCTCGATTTTCTCCAGTCAGAGTATTAATCAACGAAGATTTACCCACATTGGGTTTGCCTATCACAGCAATCTTAATTCTTGTATCTTCTTCAATATCAGCATCTATATTGGGGAATTTATCAACAACCATATCAAGTAGATCCCCTAGACCTAACATATTTTCAGCGGATATAGGAATGGGATCTCCAAGGCCCAGTTCATAGAAATCATAGAAATTGTCAGGCAGTTCACTTGTATCAACTTTATTGACTACTAAAAGAACATCCTTGCCTGTACGCATAAGCATTTCGGCAACTTCCCTATCCGAGGCCGTAATTCCTTCCCTTGCATCTACCAAGAATAAAATCACATCTGCAGTGTCTATGGCTATTTCTGCCTGTTCTCTCATCTGAGAAAGGATAACATCATCCGTGTTAGGCTCTATACCACCCGTGTCTATCATTATAAAAGGTCTGTTGCGCCATTCCGCCTCTCCATATATCCTATCTCTGGTTACTCCAGGAGTATCTTCTACAATCGATACTCTTTTTCCTATTATCTTATTAAACAATGTTGATTTTCCTACATTAGGTCTTCCAACAATCGCCAATATGGGTCTACTCATTATTTTCAACCTCTCTTTATTTACAAGAATAAATAC
>JAAYHT010000270.1 GCA_012735285.1 Clostridiales bacterium
ACTATTCCCTTGCTTTAATGGAAAAGAAAATGCAGGGCAGATTTTCTCCACCCTGCGAAATTTTCATATCATCTACTACTTCTTTAGTCTTACGGGATTTAACCCCAACATTTGACAAAGAACCTTTAATTAATATTTAACCTGACCTCTTTACCTAGCTCAAATAGATATAGATAGACCTCATCAACCTTTATGCCCCTTATTTCTTCTAGGGCTTGTTTATAGAGTTTTAACTGAGGGGTATAGTTCTCTTTTAAGGACTCTATGCTCTTGTCACTTGCAATATAGTTTGATTTATAATCAAGAAGTATATATTTATCGTTTTCTTTAAAATAACAGTCTATAGTCCCTTGTACAATAATCTCTTCTCCATCCTTTACGACAAGGTGGTTGAATGATACTTCTTTATAGACGTCATTTGATCGGCACGCTCTTTTACCTATTTCTGATCTGAAAAATTGCTCAATCTTTGCGGGCTCAATCAGTTCAACTTCTTCTTTAGTTAATATTTCTCTATTGACCATATCATCTATATAATTATGTATAGCATTAATATCGTACTCTCTATCAAATGGAATATACTCCATAATCTTATGATAAACCGTCCCCCGCTCTGCTCCTAAAGAAGTTGTTGCTTTAGCTACACTGATAATACTGGTTTCTCTACTACTACTTAACTCTGAAACGCTATACTTTGATTTAGTCTTCAAAGCTTTTGGATAAGCATATTGCCAATCAAAACGCTTATATATTTCATTTGCCAACTCAAGGGAAGGCTTAAAGCCTGACTCTAGATACTTTTGCAATGAAGCAAGATTTTTTTGTCTTTCATCTTTAATATGCCCTATATCACCACGGTCATGCTTTTCAAATATGATTTTATCAGAGCCTGACAAAGCAGGTAACAGGTAATCCAGATAGGAGTTCCCCTTTATTACTCCTAAATCCTTTTTAATAGCTGCTAATCCAAGCACCTTGTCTATATCCTTTACAGTGCCAAGAAGGACTAATTTGTCCTTTGCCCTAGTTAAGGCTACGTAAAGAATTCTAATTTCTTCAGCTAAAGACTCCCTTTCCCTTCTTGCATCTATGCAGTTATGCAAGATGGTTCGCCGCCAATATCCCTGTTTACGGTCTACATCTTTTAAAGCAATGCCTAAATCTTTATGTAAACTTAAATGATTTCCAGCCTCTCTGTAAAAACGCCTTCCCAGATCTCCTACTAAAACCATTGGAAACTCCAAACCTTTGCTCTTATGTACAGTCATTATTCTCACCACGTCATCGCTCTCACCTATTGTTTTGACTGGTGGGATTGCTATCTTTCTCTTTTTTATTGCTTCTATGAAGTTTATAAAACCGAAGAGTCCCTTTGAGTGGCCATTTTCATAAATGGACGCTTTATCTACCAAAGCTCTTAGGTTCGCCTGTCTTTGATTACCTAAAGGTAGAGCCCCTACATAGTTATAGTATCCTGTTTCGAGGATCAGCTCCCATATGAAATCAGGAAGGGGTAATAGCTTAGATTTCTCTTTCCAATTAGCTAAGCTTAAAAGTACCTTATTACATTTTTCTTTCAAAGAAACATTTTGTCCATATTTTGAATAATCATAAAAGGCACTATAGTAACTACCCTTTCTTTTTTCTACTCTTATCTCAGCAAGTTCGTTAATACTGAATGAAAATATCGGAGAGCGTAGTACACTGATTAAAGGAACATCCTGCTTTTTATTATCAATAATATTTAAAAGATTTAAAAATACTGAAATTTCTATTGTATCAAAATATCCTTCTCCGATATCTATATATGCCGGTATCCCTTCCTGTTGAAGGGCTTCATAATAGATTTGTCCTACCCTTTCGGTACTACGCAAGAGTATTACAATATCCTTGTTCTGTAATACTCTCTCCTCACCAAGCTTTTCATCGTAATAGGGTAAACCTTTGGCTCTTTTAATTAAACTTGCTGCTATAAAAGCCTCGATTTCAGCCTTTTTCATATCCACTATTTCATCATCTAAATCTATATCCTCCATTTGCTGCTCATCAACTAGATGGAGTTCAACCGGATGTTCAAGTTCACCAGTATATTTTAAACCCTTATACAGGGCTGCATCTTCATCGTAGTCCATTCCAGCTATTCTTTTCGTCATAATGCGGCTGAAAATATCGTTGACAATTTCAATAATTGGACCCTTGCTGCGAAAATTCTTATTCAAATCCAATTTGATGTTAGGTCCTGTATCATGTTTAAACTTTAAATATTTATTAATAAAAATCTCAGGCTCAGCCAATCTGAATTTATATATGCTTTGTTTTACATCTCCCACCATAAATACATTGTTATCTCTTTGAATCTTTGAGATTATTGTCTCCTGTATAAGGTTGCTGTCCTGGTATTCATCTATGAAAATATATTTGAATTTATTTCTATATTCAGATGAGGCCTCTTCATTGGATAATATCTCTAATGCGTAGTGTTCAATATCTGAATAATCTATTACTCCTTTTTTCTCCTTTCTTATTCTATAAAGACTATCAAAATCCTTAACTAATCGGAACAATGTTTTGGCTTCAGCATAAGTATGGTTTATCTCATTCACATATTCATTTAAAGACTTTGCACAGTATAGTTTTGTTAGTCTTTTTAAATTGTCTTTTACCTGATCCCTTATTATTTTAATATCATCTTTTATGGCTTCATAGTTTTGTTTATCGTCTCGCCTAACTGTAAACCTATTAAATTCTATACTGTTTAGAGCCTTTACTCCTTTTTCATATTCTTTTTCAAAGGAGTCTTTAACGCCAATTAGCATCTCTAAATCTTCTTTGGCTTTTATTGCAAGGCTTTCTACTTCATTTTCTTCAAGCATAGAACAGACTTTTCGGTAACTGGCAATTGCATTTGAAATTTCCTCATCAATTTCTTCGATGATTTCTTTAAAGGCTTGGCTATTTTTAAAACCTTCGACATCACAGTTCAAAGCTTCAATATTCTTTACCAGCCATTCAAAGGGATTAGGCAGGCTTCTAATAAATTCATAGGTTTGTAGAATAATATTTTTTACATCCTCTTCATTTTTGCTTCCTGAATATTGATTTAGGAAGCTTATAAAATCTTGATTGTTTTCTATAAAATTTAACTCAAAGAGATCTTCAATAGCTTCTTGCTGTAATATTATCCTTTGAGCATCATCGCATAAATTAAAGCTAGGTTCTATATTTATTAAATGGTAATACCGTCTTATGACATCTAAAGCAAAGGAGTGAAAAGTACTTATATGAGATTTGTGAATGTTATGAATCTGTTCTGGTATGGAGGCAACTATTTTCTCGCGCATCTCCGAAGCTGCAGCATTTGTAAAGGTCACCACTAACATCTCATCAAGAGATATCCCATCTTCTAATATCAGTTTTTTTATGCGTTCGACAAGCACCGCAGTTTTACCCGAACCTGCTGCAGCTGAAACAAGTATGCTCTTGTCTTTTATTTCTATTGCTTGAAGTTGTTCCTTTGTCCAATTCATAATAATTACCTCCAGATTTATTATATCAAAATCTAAGTCTGATTGTAGATTTAATATATTTTGATATAATAAAACAATAGACTTATAAAGAAAGATGGTAG
>JAAYHT010000271.1 GCA_012735285.1 Clostridiales bacterium
AAAATATGCTACCGCCTTTGCCCATAGCTGTACCGGGAGTAAAATTCGGGCTTTCAAATATAGCTGTCATGTATGCATTGTTTTTTCTAGGCTATAGAAAAGCTTACATAGTAGCAGTAATAAAAGGTTTGTTTGCAGCAGTTACAAGGGGAGTAATTGCAGGCATATTAAGTCTTTTTGGTGGAATTTTATCCGTAACAGTGATGGTGTTACTGCTATTTATATTCAGAGAAAGAATATCTTATTTAATTATAAGTATTTTTGGAGGAATTTCTCATAATATTGGGCAATTTATAGTTATTATCCTAATATTTGAGGGTATGAATATGTGGGCATATTTCCCCATATTGCTGATCAGCGGACTGGTAGCTGGAATTATTACATCAACCTTGCTCAAATTAATATTACCGGCCTTAAAAAGGTTGGTCTAAAAAATGAAATTAACTATCTTTGGAGGAGAAAACAATGAAGAGAAAATTAGCACTTTTTTTGGTTATAACCATGACAATGCTGGCGTTTGTTGCATGCGGCGGTGGTGGAGATGCGGAGCCACCCGGAGATGGAGATCAAGAACCTACAGATGGAGCAGTTAAAACAGGATTAGCAGTAATAACCAGCGCAGATAACTCATCTGATGCAGGAGATGGCGAAGGTGTTGCAGAGGCATATTCTAACGTTGTAGCCGTAATAGTTGATGGAGATGGAAGAATATTAAATTGTTCAATAGATGCAGCCCAGACAAAGATTAATTTTACTGCTGATGGAAAGATAACGACACCTCTTGATAGCGTATTTGTTAGCAAGCAGGAATTGGGCGATGAATACGGCATGAAAAAGGCATCAAATATCGGAAAAGAGTGGAATGAGCAGGCAAATGCATTTGCTGATTATGTAATCGGCAAGACTGTCGATGAAATAAAAGGCATTTCACTTAATCAGGGCGTACCAGCAGACGAAGACCTTGCATCTTCTGTGACCATCCATGTTACCGATTTTATTTCGGCCATTGAAAAGGCTGTTAAAAATGCTGTAGTATTAGGAGCAAATGCAGATGATAAGTTAGGTATAGGTATTGTGACTACAATTGATAAGTCACAGGATGCTGGCGATGAAGAAGGGATCGCACAGGCATATACAAATTACGCTGCAGTAACTTTTGATGCAAGTGGTGTAATAACAAGCTGTATAATCGATGCATCTCAAACCAATATTAAATTTGACAGCTCAGGAAAAATTACAGACTCTAAGGGTCCATATCTAACCAAGAATGAAATAGGCGATGACTATGGAATGAGAGAAGCATCTTCTATAGGAAGAGAATGGTATGAGCAGGCCGCTTCTTTCGCAGATTATGTTGTCGGCAAGACTGTTAATGAAGTAAAGGGTATCTCGCTTAGTGACGGTGTACCGGCAGATGAAGACCTAGCCTCATCGGTTACTATCGGTGTTGGACAATTCATTAATGTTATTGAAAAGGCAAGTATTTTTTCCAGATAGTAATAATTTTGTGATAAACTAGAGAGGTAGTATAACTACCTCTCTACGTATTGGGGATAAAAGTTGATCAGAAAGATTGTAACATATATTCTAATAGCGATTTTGTTTATCAATCTTGCTGCTTGCAGTAACACTGGCCTTAAGCGGTATAGTGCTGAATTTTTATTTCTCTTTGATACTGCTACGCAAATTATAGGGTATACAAGCAGCGAAGAAGAGTTTTCAGAGTATGTAAATTTTATCTATAAGGAGCTAGAAGAATACCATCAGCTCTATGATATTTATAATGATTATGAAGGCATTAATAATGTTAAGACTATTAACGATAATGCCGGTATTTCGCCCGTTCAAGTTGATAAAAGGATAATAGATCTATTGTTATTTGCTAAAAAAGCCCACCAAGAAACCGGTGGAAAGGTCAATATTGCTTTAGGACCTGTTTTAAAAATTTGGCATGAATACCGAACAAAGGGTGTAGATGACCCTGAAAATGCTAAACTACCGCCCTTTGAACTGTTAAAACAAGCAAAGGCCCATACTGATATAGGTAAAGTAATAATCGATGAGCTTAACTCCACCGTTTATTTAAGTGACCCTGAAATGAGTTTAGATCTGGGTGCTATAGCAAAGGGATATGCTGTAGAACAGGTAAGCAAGGCAGTTGAAGAAAGAGGGTTAACTTCCGGACTTATAATTGCGGGCGGGAATGTCCGTGCGATAGGTTACAAGGGTGAAAATAATGAATATTGGAATGTAGGGATTAGAAATCCCGATACTCAAAGCGATGAGCGCGATTTATACAGGATGCAGGTTGCTGGTATGTCGCTTGTTACAAGCGGTAACTACTTAAGGTACTATACTGTTGATGGTAAGAGATATCATCATATTATAGATCCTGATACATTGTATCCATCTGAATATTATGCATCTGTAACTGTAATCTGTGAAGACTCAGGAATAGGAGACGTTCTATCAACCGCTTTATATATCATGCCTATAGACCAAGCAATCGAACTTGTTGAAAGCATGGAAGGCGTAGAAGCTCTATGGGTATATAGTAGCGGAGAGCAGGTTTATAGTTCTGGCTTTTCGAACTATGTTTCAGCAAGTTTAGAATAGCGTTTGACATAATTTAGCCTCATAAACTTGCATTCTATTGGGTTTATCGGTTTGGGGTTGCCAAACAGTTTAGCTGCAAAAAAAGCCTTGCAGTTTTTTTCTGTAATCATATTTACTGCTAATGCATCATCTTTACTTTTGCCCCAACAGAGAGCGCCCATATTTTTTATGAATACGGCTGGAGCGTTTTTTAACGCTTTCTTAATTAGATTAATATCATTATCAACAGTGATAGCTTTAGGGCCTACGATTTGTGCGAAATCATCTAAAAAGGGCCTTAGTTCTTTTTCGGTCTGGGAAAACCTTATTACTTCAGGACTTTTGTTGAATAGGAAACATCCTGCTAAAGACTGCAAGGATTGTAGTATCTTTGAATCGTTAATGATCCTTATCTCAACCAGTTCTTCACCGATCTCGATTTTTTTATCCAATAAAAAGTTTTCACATGCTTCTTCCAATTGATAAACTGTTCGAAATGCATCTACATAGTCTTCTCCTACGCATAGGGCCCCATGATTTTTTAGTAGGATGGCATTGCCTGCCGATTTTTTTAGCGCTTCTATAGCATAGTTTGAAATAGCCTTAGTACCTGGTAAAGCATACTTAGCACAAATTATCTTATTACCCAGCTTTTTATACTCAGTGCCTAAATCGATGGTGTCCAAGCCCACAGCTGATAATATTGATGCGTTCATTTGATGGGTGTGGATTATAAAATTTACATTAGGGAAGAGCCTGTAGATTGATGCATGCATGGATTTTTCTGATGATGGCTTTATTTTTCCTTCGTAGCTTTCATCATCAATTTTTACTTCTACAATTTGTTCATGAGTAAGCTTTTTATAATCCATGCCGCTTGGTGTTACAACAAAATAGCGATCGTCTAATCTGCAACTCACATTTCCCCATGTGCGTGCTATCAATCCTGAATTTACAAGTTCTAAACCTGCTTTGATATCTAGTTCTTTTGCATATATTCTATCCATTGTTTTCCCTTTGCAGAATATTTTTTAATAGAATAACATGCAAAGCGATAACTTACAAGATTATTAATATTATGATTACATCCAAGATTTTTATGGGTATAATAAAACTTATACGTAAAGAATTTTGTGAGGGATACAATGAAGAAGAAGTTTAATGTTACAGGCATGACATGCTCAGCCTGTTCGGCAGCAGTAGAAAAAAGTGTCAATAAGTTGCAAGGTGTGCAGTCAGTAAGTGTAAATCTATTATCTAATACTATGTTAGTGGATTATGATGAAACACTGCTCAGTGATCATAATATTATTGATGCTGTTGAAAATGCCGGTTACGGCGCATCAGTTGCTGAGAAGAACAAAGTAAAAGAACAAAAGGAAATAAATCATTTTAAGAATGAAATTACCGAGATCCGTAGACGATTTATTGTATCTTTAATATTCCTTATCCCCCTTATATACATAGCTATGGGGGATATGATAAATCTTCCCATACCAGGCTTTATGTTAGGGACTTCTAATGCAATAACATACACTTTCACACAATTTCTTTTGACCCTACCGGTTGTTTTTGTAAACAGGAACTATTATAAATCAGGCTTAAGGAATTTGTTCCGCGGTGCACCTAACATGGACTCCCTAATAGCAATAGGATCTGGAGCTGCTTTGGTATACGGTGTTTTTGCAATCTTTAGAATAGGCTATGGTTTAGGACATAATCAACTTGAAATAGTTCATCAATATGCAATGGATGTATACTTCGAATCTGCGGCTACTATTCTTACTTTGATAACCCTTGGAAAATATTTAGAAGCAAGATCGAAGGGCAGAACTACTGATGCTATTACAAAACTAATGGATTTAGCTCCAAAGACCGCCTTGGTAGTTAGGGATGGTAAAGAACTGGAGATCCCAGTAGAGGATGTAGTTATAGGGGATACCGTAATTGTAAAACCCGGACAGAGTATACCTGTGGACGGAGTTATAATAGAAGGAAGTTCATCTGTGGATCAGTCTGCCTTGACAGGCGAGAGCATCCCTGTTGAAAAGAAAGAAGGCGATACTGTAATAGCTGCTACTATAAACAAGACAGGCTATTTTAAATTCAGGGCACAAAAAGTTGGAGATGACACAACCTTAGCTAAGATTATTCAGCTTGTTGAAGATGCAAATGCATCGAAGGCGCCTATAGCAAAGATGGCAGATAGAATAAGCGGTATCTTTGTTCCTGTTGTAATTCTTATTGCCATCCTATCAACTTTTATTTGGTTAATAGTAGGTGCTACCTTCGAATTTGCACTATCTATAGGAATTGCTGTACTTGTTATCTCGTGCCCATGTGCTTTAGGTCTTGCAACCCCTGTTGCTATTATGGTAGGCACGGGAATGGGGGCCTCAAACGGGATACTGTTTAAATCTGCTCAGGCCCTTGAAACAGCTCATATGGTGGATACAGTGGTACTGGATAAGACAGGTACAATAACTGAGGGGAAACCGAGGGTAACTGATGTAGTAACTCTTGATGGAATGAGTGAAAATGAACTTTTATCAATTGCTGCCACAATAGAAAAACCGTCAGAGCATCCTCTTGCTGAAGCCATAGTAAACAGAGCCTTGGAATTGAACCTTCCTATCAAAGAAATAGATGAATTTAATTCTATATCGGGAAAAGGCATAGTAGCAAAAATTGAAGGAAAGCAATATATTGCTGGGAACTTAAGCCTTATGCAGGATTGGAATATCGATGTAGGTAATATAAAGAGTAAAGCCGACTATTTCGCAGTAAAGGGTAAGACTCCCCTATACTTTTCCGATGCTGAGAAGGTTTTAGGAATTATAGCTGTTGCAGATGTGGTGAAACCCACAAGCTTCGAAGCCATTAACCATCTAAAATCGATGGGTATAGATGTTGTTATGCTAACGGGGGATAATATGATTACTGCGGAAGCGATTAGAAAAGAGCTGGGAATCGATAGGGCCCTGGCTGAAGTATTTCCCCAAGATAAAGAGAATGAAATAAGGGAAATTCAGATGAAAGGCAAAAAGGTCGCCATGATAGGCGATGGGATTAATGATGCACCAGCACTGGCAAGGGCTGACGTTGGAATTGCTATTGGAGCAGGTACAGACATCGCAATAGAATCGGCTGATGTAGTTTTAATGAAAAGCGATTTAAATGATGTTGTAACAGCATTGGAGTTAAGCAAGGCTACAATTAGGAATATTAAACAGAATCTGTTTTGGGCTTTTTTTTATAATACCTTAGGCATACCCCTTGCAGCAGGTTTGTTCTACACAATATTAGGATGGAAGTTAAATCCCATGTTTGCTGCAGCTGCTATGAGCATGAGTTCAGTTTTTGTTGTATCAAATGCTCTAAGGTTAAAACTGTTTAAACCGAGGCGTATACAAAAGAAGGAGGATGTAAAAGATATGGGTAAAATTAAAGAGATAAAGATTGAAGGTATGAGCTGTGCACATTGTCAAGCAAGGGTTGAAAAAGCGCTGAATGAAATTCCCGGGGTAAGCGCTCAAGTAGATCTGGAAAAAAAGGCTGCAAATGTTACCCTTACTGAAGATGTTGATGATAAAACCTTGAAAGCAAAGATTGAAGAGGCCGGCTACAAGGTAGTAGCTATAACAGATAAATAATCTAGTAACTTTCTATAATCATGTATGACAGGCAGCTGCCTGTCATATCAGACTGTCGACAAAGTCCGCTTTTTCAAGCGGATTTTTGTTATGTAGAAGCTTGTAAACCAGATAAAAAATTGGTACAATAAGTCATAGAAATATTGAAATTCCAGGGCTTTAGGAGGATTTAT
>JAAYHT010000272.1 GCA_012735285.1 Clostridiales bacterium
ACTATACACCCTTAGGATATTTCTTTTTCAATAGTTGTAAAATAGTAGAGGAGAATTAGTGTAAATGATTGTAGTAGCAGCAACACAAAACAAGCATAAGATTGCGGAAATAGATGCAATTATGAAGCCCTTTGGTTATAAAGTAATTTCCCGTGCAGAAGCTGGTGTGCCAGATATTGAAATTGAGGAAGACGGCGATACTTTTGAAGAGAATTCACTAAAAAAGGCTATGGAAATACATAAACTCTGCGGTGAAATAACGATAGCAGACGATTCGGGGCTTATGGTGGACATCCTTGATGGTGCACCGGGTGTTCACTCATCAAGGTTTGCAGGTGAAGAGGGAAACGATGAAAAGAACAATCAAAAACTTTTAAAACTACTATCTAATATACCTATTGAGCAAAGAACTGCCAAGTTTGTATCAGTAATAACTATGGTGTTTTCAGTGGATAGGGTAGTTGTTGCAAGGGGAGAATGCAAGGGTCATATATTATTCGAACCCAGGGGTGAAAACGGCTTTGGATATGACCCCTTATTTGTCCCAGATGGATATGATAAGAGTTTTGGGGAATTATCTTCTGAGGAGAAAAATAAGATCAGTCATAGGGCAATGGCATTGCAGGCCCTTGAAAAACAACTGAGGTCTCTAAATTTATGAATAAAAAAAGAGTTAAGGATATATTAACAAATGTATTTGTGAGAATGCAAAAACCTTACTACCAGGGGGTTGCGGCTGAGCTTGCATTCTTTTTTCTTATGTCAATGGTACCCCTGTTCATCATATTAGGTGAATTCCTGGGTGTGTTCTCTGTATCCTTGGAGATCATCACTGATCTACTAGAAGATTATATATCTGAGGATGTATTTATCGACATAAGTCAATACTTTGTTCATACTCCTTCTGGTACAGTAAATATATTTTTTATTTTATTCGCCCTGTGGTCTGCATCTAAAGCACAATATTCTATGATACGTATAGCCAACTACACTTTTACAGGGTTAAATACAGGAATGGGTTTCATAAGAGAGAGGATAAGGGCAATTGTGAGTGTAATAATCACTATTGTACTTATAGCCTTTAGTTTGGTGATCTTAGTTTACGCTGAGCCCCTGATGATGTTTCTAGGCTATTATGTTAATAATGTCTTAGGTGCGCATTTTAGTTATAATCAGGTCTGGTACGCTTTGAGATGGCCCTTAGGATTAGCCATATATTTCTTTACAATCAGCTTTATCTACTATTTACTGCCTACTAAGAAATTGCCCTATAAAAAAATGATCCCGGGAAGTATTTTAACTTCAGCCGGGATGCTTATTTCAACCTGGATTTATTCCTATTATATAAACCGTTTCTCAAATTACGATCTTCTCTATGGTAGCCTTGCTACAATAGTGGGTCTTTTGATCTGGTTCTATATTCTAGGCTTTGTCATAGTCATAGGGATTGTTTTCAATGCAGCCATAGAAGAAACTAGATAACGCGAACTGAGATAATCCCTTCAACGTCGCTCAAAGCTTCTTTTATTTGATTTTCATCAATATTAGAATCCACATCTACTAGAGTAACGGCATAGTCCCCTTTGCTTCTGTTTACAAGATCACTGATATTGACATTCATGTCTGCAAGAATTCCAGTAATTTTCCCAAGCATAGCCGGTATATTTTTGTTCAAAACTACCAGGCGGGCCTTTGTAGTGCATAATCCCATATTAATAGTTGGAAAGTTCACTGAGTTTTTAATGTTTCCGTTTTCAAGGAAGTCCATCAGTTCCTCGACGGCCATCATGGCACAGTTAACCTCGGATTCATAAGTTGAAGCCCCTAAGTGAGGTATGCAGATCACCTGGTCATTATCTAAATAGGCTTCGCTGGGGAAGTCGGTGACATAGGTACGTATTATACCTTTGTCAATGGCCTTTAAAACGTCTTCTTCTTTTACAATCTGATCTCTTGAAAAGTTCAGCAGGCAAACGTCTTTTTTCATCTTTAGGAGACGTTCTTTGTTTATCATTTCTTTTGTATCTTGCATAAAAGGCACATGAATTGTAACGTAGTCACACAAGGGTAGCAGTGAGTCAAGTGACTCATGAAGTTCTACCTTACTTGATAGTGCATGTGCGTGCTCAATTGTTAGATAAGGGTCATAGCCAAGAACCTTCATTCCTAAACACTCGGCGGCATTAGCAACCAGTACGCCTATAGAACCCAGTCCTATAACGCCGAGGGTTTTACCCTTGATTTCATGTCCTGAAAATTTCGATTTATTTTTCTCTACTGTTTTTGGAATGTCGCTTTTCAATGTTTTTGTCCATGCAATAGCGCTAGTTAAATTCCTTGCTGCCATGAGCATACCGGTAAGCACCAGCTCTTTAACTGCGTTAGCATTGGCTCCTGGAGTATTGAATACTACAATACCCTCTTGGGAACATCTTTCTAGTGGTATATTATTGACACCGGCCCCTGCTCTGGCGATAGCAAGCAGATTGGGTGAGAATTCCATGGATTTCATATCATGGCTTCTAACTATAATAGCGTGTGCTTCATTAATATCATCGACTAGTTCGTAATCATCTGTAAAGCATGAAAGTCCTTTGGGAGAAATATGGTTAAGTTTAGCTATTTTAAACATTCTGAATCACTCCTTGCGTCATCGTTTATTGTTCTGTTCAAATTTCTTCATATAGGAGATTAAAGCCTTAACGCCCTCTATTGGCATTGCATTGTATATGCTGGCACGCATACCTCCGACTGTTCTGTGTCCGCCAAGGTTAACCAAACCTTCTTGTTTTGCACCCTCTATGAACTTCTTATCGAGTTCAGGATCACCGGTTACAAAGACTACATTCATAATAGATCGATCCTTTTTCTCAACGGGACATTTGAACAAGTCGCTTTCATCTATAGCCTTGTAAAGGAGTGCTGCCTTTTCTTCATTCATCTCTTGTATTGCTTTTACTCCCCCTTGTGATTTTATCCATTCTAGTGTTAAACCAGCCATATATATGGAGTAACAGGGTGGAGTGTTATATAGGGAAGAGTTTTCACTATGGGTTTTATAATCCAGCATAATAGGAGTATCCTCAGGAGCAAAACCTATTAAATCTTCCCTTATTATCACAATCGTTAGTCCTGCGGGGCCTATGTTTTTCTGGGCACCTGCAAAGACCAACCCAAACTTTGTTATATCTATCTCTTCGGATAATATCATAGATGATATATCGGCAACAAGGGGCGCTTTAGCCTCAGGTAGCTCGGTATACCTTGTGCCGTAGATAGTGTTGTTGTAGGTTATATAAAGGTAATCTGAGTCCTCAGAGAGCATGTCCTTACTTATTTCCGGTATATAGGAAAACATCTTGTCTTCTGATGATGCAACGATATTTACTTCACCATACTTAGATGCCTCCTTGGCAGCTTTCTTTGCCCAGGAACCGGTTATAACGTAGTCTGCTTTCTTGTATTTTCTAAACAAGTTAATTGGAATCATGGAAAACTGAAGTGTACCTCCACCTTGTAAAAACAGAACCTTATAGGAGTCTGGTATAGACATTAATTCGCGAAGGTCTTGCTCTGTTTTCTCAATTATATTTAAAAAATCCTTAGATCTATGGCTCATTTCCATAACGGACATCCCGCTACCTCTATAGTTAAGCATTTCTTTTGCTGCTTTTTCCAAAACGGGAACAGGGAGAGTCGATGGCCCTGCTGAAAAATTATATACTCTATTATCTGTATTCATAACCTAAGCCTCCAAATACAATATTCTTTAGTATAACACAAAGTATTGTATTTTTCTATTCTATTATTTGATTTTCATAATCGTTTAGATTATATTTATAAGGTTTATTTAAACTGTGGAGGATAAACTTGTTCTATCTAGTAAATATTGCTTTTAAAAAAATCATATGTTAAAATATTGACTAATAATATATCTCAACGGTTGATGAAAGGGGATTTTTTAATTGAACTAAATGTAATAAAATGTCAAAATTAATGTATTTTGGAGGAATTACATAATGCGTACTTTTAATAAGATTATAGACGCATGTCTCTTGGCCCTTGCAGCAATTGCCGGTGTATTAATTCTAGTTCTGCTTATAATGGTGGCTTTTGCTACCTTGTCTCGTTATCTCGTCAATAAGCCCTATGCATTCCTAATCGATTACTCAGCCTACGCATTAGTATATATTACGTTTTTCGGAGCCCCCTGGCTCTATAGTAAACGCGGACATGTAAGATTAGATCTATTACTTAATGCGTTACCTGAGAGAATAAAGCCAGCCTGGGTGGCAGCAACAGACATCGTAGTTTGTCTTGTATGTATTCTTGCTTTTGTAGTCAGCTTTGATGTGACAATGACCTCCTATAAAACTGGCGTAATTGTTTCTGATTATTTATCAACCCCTAAATGGATTTTACTTTTCCCCATCCCTATAGCTACATTTTTCTTAGCAATACAAGCTATTCGTAATGCAGCCAAAGAACTGCGGATGAAAGCCAGCGTTAAAGGGGGGACACTATAATGGAGTGGGCGGTAATACTAATCATATTAATATCTAGTCTGATTGCAGTGATGTTTTTAGGCGTACCTGTTGCCTTTACTTTCATGTTAGTTACAAGCATTGCAATCTTTTTACTTTATGGGGATGCAGGTCTAAAACAATGGATTTTAGGAATGCAGAGTCAGTTGGGGAAATTCGCTTTTGCACCGATTCCCTTTTTTGTTATTATGGGAGAGGTATTTTTTCGGTCTGGAATAATCACGCAAACCATGGACTCCCTATCAGTTATAGTACGGCGTATACCGGGACGATTAAGTGTAATTACATTGCTAGGTGGGGGGATTTTTGCTTCTCTTAGCGGATCATCCCTTGCCAATACAGCTATGTTCGGATCCTTAATGATGCCGGAGATGATGCGTAGGGGATATTCAAAGGAAATGACAACAGGATCTATCATAGCATCAGGTGCACTTGCGATGATCATCCCTCCAAGCAATTTAGTAGTAATGATGGGAGGTATTGCTGGTATTTCTGTTGCAGCAATTCTGATTGGTGCAATCCTTCCTGGCCTTTTGCTTTTAGTAATGTACATAGGCTATGTTGTTATTTCTTGTATTCGCAATCCATCTTTAGCACCAAACACTGAAGAAGATGAATTTGAAGAAGTATTTACTAACGCAGACAAGCTAAAGACATTTGCCCGCGATATTCTTCCTTTACTGTTAGTTTTTGTTGCTGTAATCGGAATAATTTTTTCCGGAATTGGGACAGCTACTGAAGCAGCATCCTTTGGTGCTTTAGCTGCCTATCTTCTAGCAATAATTTATCGTAAATTTAATTTAAAACTTGTTATACAGACAGTGATAGGTTCACTTAAAACAACAACCATGTTGATGTTGATAATAAGTGCCTCCGCTGGATTTTCTCAGGTGTTATCGATGACTGGTGCCAGCAGGAATGCTGTTATGGTGATAACGCAAAACATAGAAAGTCAGGCCCTTATACTTTTTATAATGCTCATAATTCTCTTCGTGCTGGGCCTATTCATGACACAGGCAGCGATTATGATGATATGTCTTCCTCTTTTCATGCCAATTGTCCATGCCTTTGGTATCAACGAAATTTGGTTCGCTGTTATCTTTTTAATTTTATTGCAAGTAGGTCAGTTTACACCGCCAGTTGGCATGTCGCTATTTGTGATGAAAAGCGTATCACCGCCGGAGGTAACTTTACAGCATATTATTAAGGGAGCTATCCCTTTTGTAATTCTCGATATGCTTGCCGTGCTAATCATTATTCTCATACCTCAAATAGTTACTGTTTTGCCTAGCCTGTTGTAGCGGGCAATTTTTTTTGAAAGGAGAATATATTAATGAGGAGAATATTATCTATAATTCTTGTCCTTTTAATGGTGTTTTCACTAGTTGGATGTGGTGGCGGAGCTCCTGCTTCAACAAATGGGACAAATGGCGGCGATCAAACGGAACCTATTGTTCTTAAGTTGCAAGGCGCATTCCCTGAGGGAACTGTAAATTATTATTTCTTTGACCAGTTCTGTGATCTAGTTTATGAGCGTTCTAACGGAACCATTAAGGTAGAATGGGGTGCAGGCCCGGAGGCAATTGCTACAACTGAGCTTGCAGAAGCTATGATAAACGGTATGGTAGATCTGGTCTTTACTCCAATTACTTATCTGGTTACTGTAGCGCCAATTTTAAATGGTGTTAGGATGACTGAACCTAAAGAAATGCGTGAAAGTGGTGGGGTTGAATATATCGATAGCTTGACGCAGGAACATTTAAATGCCAAATTCCTAGCTCGCACAGTGGCAGAAACCAAGTATTATATGGCTGTGAATAAGAAGATAACTAAGCTATCAGATTTTGAGGGCCTCGTACTACGCGGAAATGCGGCCTATCTTCCAATGATTGAAGGAGTGGGAGCCGAAATGGCAACCGCAGAATGGGGAGAGGTATATCAAGCCATTGAACGTAATGTTTTTGATGGTGCGGGAGGAACCTTGAAAGACTATGTTGATAACTCTTTAGGGGGAGTTTTGAAATATTTAATTATGCCAGGATTCTTTAATTCAGACGCAGCCTTATTTGTATCACTTAATGTGTGGGAAAAACTTGATGATGTTCAAAAGCAAGCATTGCTCGACAGTGCCATTGATTGGGAAGTGGATTCGGCTAGGCATTTCTCTGAACTTAACGAAAAGATGATCCAGACCTTGCAGGAAGCTGGTATGGAAATCATTGAATTTGAAGGTGAGCTCCGTGATGAATATCTAAACACCATCTATGAAAATGGTTGGGAACGATTAAAGAGGATTGATCCTGAAGCTGCTGAAAAAATGCGCAGCTTTACATCTAATTAAATAAGTTATGGAGGGAGCAGCAATAGCTGCCCCTCCTCTATATTAATCTAGAAAGGATTTTCCTATGGCGGATCTTGTATTTCTTTTTAAGAAAACCAAAAAAGTACCTTTCACATTTACAGATAGCCACATTGAACAAATTGCAAAGGCAGCTAGGGGTAAGGTTTACCGCTTTGAAACCGAGAATGAATTACTTGAAAGCGGAATAAAGGCAGAAATACTTTTTACCTGGGGCGGAACCGGCGAAATGCCTGTACGCTATTGCAAGAGCAATCCTAACTTAAAATGGTTCCATTCCTTTTCAGCCGGTATGGATCCTGTTATGAAATCAGAGATTGCGGATA
>JAAYHT010000273.1 GCA_012735285.1 Clostridiales bacterium
CAATATTGTTATATTTTATTGCATATTCAACTACCCTCTGGCGAAATCTCATTTCTTCTGTTATAATTGTTTTCATAAGAAAGGTCTCCTTCCAATATTTGTTTTTGAAGTTGAAAAACATTTTATCAGAGGCCTTTCTTTTTTTATACTTTTTTGACACAAATGTATTATCTCATATCATAATTGTTTGGATTTGCCATTTGTTTTTCCATATTATCTCTAGCGTGCCAAATATGTGTCGTAATGTGACATTATATCACATATATTATTTGTTTTGTACAACAAATTGTGCATTTATCCTTGAAAATATTCATCATTAACACTATACTATAATTGTAGGAGGAAATAAAATATGGAAGACAGAATTCGCAAGGTGCTAGAGGAAAAGATTAATCCCATTCTTGCATCTCATTATGGCGGAGCTGAGCTTGTTGGCGTCGAGGATAATATTGTAAAAGTAAGGTTTACAGGGGCTTGTGGTTCATGCCCATCTGCTCAACTCACCTTAGAAGATATAGTAAAATCTGTTCTTCAGGAAGAGATTTCTGAGATAGAAGATGTTATTCTTGATACATCAGTCAGCCAAGATTTATTGGATATGGCAAGAAAAATATTAAACAAAGAAGAGAAGATCCAGTGAGTGTGTCACTATTGGCATAGATCTTGCACTAGTTATCACTAAAGTTAAAAATAGTATTTCATATAAGTATTTAAGAAAAGGAGTGTTTTTGGAATGTTGATGACAGGTGAACAGTATATCGAAAGTCTAAGAAAACTTAAAACAAGAGTTTATATGTTTGGAGAGAAGGTTGATAATTGGGTGGATCATCCAATAATTCGTCCTTCCATTAATTCAGTAGCTATGACATATGAGTTGGCACACGATCCGCAGTACGAAGATTTGATGACTGCAAAATCAAATCTTACTGGAGAAAAGGTAAACCGTTTCTCACATCTACACCAGAGTACTGAGGACTTAGTTAAAAAAGTAAAGATGCAAAGATTGCTAGGGCAAAAAACCGCTTCTTGCTTCCAGAGATGTGTAGGTATGGACGCATTTAATGCTGTGTATTCAACTACATATGAGATGGATAAAAAGTATGGGACAAATTACCATGAAAGATTTGTCGAGTATCTAAAATATGTACAGACAGAAGACCTCACAGTTGACGGTGCAATGACTGACCCCAAAGGTGACAGATCAAAAGCACCAAGCGCTCAGGAAGATAAAGATCTTTATCTCCGCATTGTTGAGAAAAGAGAAGACGGTATTGTTGTAAGAGGTGCTAAATGTCACCAGACTGGATCTATTAACTCTCACGAGCATCTAGTTATGCCTACTATTGCTATGAGAGAAGAAGATAAGGAATATGCAGTATGCTTTGCCGTACCATCAGATGCTGAAGGTCTGTTCATGATATATGGTAGACAATCATGCGATACCAGAAAGCTTGAAGAAGGCGCTGACATTGATGTGGGTAACAAAAAATTTGGCGGACAGGAAGCTTTAGTAGTATTTGACGACGTATTCGTTCCAAATGACAGAGTCTTCATGTGCGAAGAATGGGATTTCGCTGGTATGCTAGTAGAAAGATTTGCAGGCTATCACAGACAGAGCTACGGTGGATGTAAAGTTGGAGTAGGTGACGTTCTTATCGGTGCAGCAGCTTTGGCAGCTGACTACAACGGTGTAAGCAGAGCTTCCCATGTTAAGGACAAGTTAATCGAAATGACACATCTTAACGAAACTCTATATTGCTGCGGTATAGCTTGCTCATCAGAAGGGTATCCTACTGAAGCAGGAAACTATCAGATCGACTTGCTATTAGCAAACGTATGTAAGCAAAATGTTACAAGATTCCCATATGAAATCGTAAGATTGGCAGAAGACATTGCAGGTGGTCTAATGGTAACAATGCCATCAGAACAAGATTTCAGATCTGACTTGAAAGTTGGCAAGAATGGAGAAACTATCGGAGATATTTGCAACAAGTATCTGGTAGGAGCACCAGTAGCAACAACTGAAGAAAGAATGCGTGTTCTTCGCCTGATTGAAAACCTTGCTCTAGGAACAGCAGCTGTAGGATATAGAACTGAGTCAATGCACGGTGCAGGTTCACCACAAGCTCAGAGAATTATGATAGCTAGACAGGGTAACATTGAAGCTAAGAAAGAATTAGCTAAGGTTATTGCAGGCATTAAGAAGGACTAGGAAAATATAAAAAAGAATAGATTAGGAGGACGGTTCCTAACGGAACCGTCCCTTAATGAAAAATAAAAACGGAGAGATTTAGCTTGAGGTTTAAGTGTGGAGTTAGGTTTTGTGGCGGATGTAATCCTAGGTATGACAGAGGTAAAGCGTTAGAAAAAATCAAAGAGCATTTTAAAGACAGGATTGAATTCTCGTATGCAAAAGAAGATGTTGATTATGATATATTGTTGGTAATTGGAGGTTGCACTAATAATTGTGCATCTTTTAGTCAATTCAATTCAAGACTTGGCCATATAACAATGTGGTCAGAGAACCATATAGATAGAATAATAGAAGAGCTAGAAGCTACACTTTTGAAAGAAAGTTAAAGAAGTATTGTCAGATATTTTTGTTCTTAAGGAGGTAAGAATTTTGAGATGGAAAGATGACTATAAGCGTAAGCTTTGTAC
>JAAYHT010000274.1 GCA_012735285.1 Clostridiales bacterium
GCTCTATAACAAGCGCTCGATTAATAACTTCATCCCAAGCTATAACCAATTCGGCATCTCTTAAAGCAGCTTGGTCGGACTCTGTTTTCATTATGCTAAAGTATTCCTCTATATCTGCTTCGACATATGGGCTGAATTCCTGATAGAAGGAATAGTCTATCACGGGGAAAAACTGTGCCTCAGCCTGCTCAACCTTGTAACCGCATTTAATAGCTTCCTCGACAAGTACTTTAATTAATTTGTCCTTAATTATATCAGGATTGTTTATATCTACCCTACCTTCGTCGTACTCTTCTTGAAAATGTCTCTGTATTGTATCTATAAAAAAGCAGTCTTCAATTATGGTTATATAATCTTTATGATAGTCTTCAAATTTAAGAAGCATTTGTGATGCTTTTTCTGATGATAGGCTCCCTATATTATCCCTCATAAAAGCAACTACTTCATTAAATCCTGCTTGTTTTTCTTCAATAATAGTATTAAATTCTTCTAATATCAAGTCTTCATCTACTTGTTCATTACATGCCGTCACTGTAATTAGAACAAAAACGATCAGTATTGTAGCCAAAGTTTTTTTCATATAAAAAACCTCCTCTAAATTAAGACGTACAATACTGATCAATGTTCCATTTTTTTCTTAGATTATCAAGTTCTGAACCAGTAGCATGTATATTATCGTACCTGCTCCTATTGAAAGCAGGGTGTTGTTTTTCCACAGATGTAGAATCAATATAGCCACATTCGCTATGGCTTCTGGCAAGCCGTAGGGGGAACTTGCCAGCGAAACCCCTTTTAGGCAATATACTACCAGCAGTCCAATCACTGAGTAGGGAAGTACTTTGCCTAAATATAATATGAAGGGTGGAGTCTTTTTATTTGAAGGAAAAAGTATAAAGGGTATTGCCCTGGTTAAAACAGTTCCCACGATTAGCATAATAACTGTTATCAATGCCTGTAGGGGAGTTAGTGTCATTCTTCCATCCCCCCTTCAAGCTTGTTTCGAAAGATTGTAAGTACTATCAATATTAGTACCATGGCAGGGATTATAAAGCTGTCCTGTCCAAATATTAGCAAACAGACAATTGAAGATAGCAATCCCACCAAGGCTGGAATGTGATTTCTCGTGGATTTCCACTGGTTGATAAATATAACCACGAATAAGGCTGTCAGCACGAAATCTAGTCCTTCTGTGTTAAAGTTGACTATGTAGCCCAGTAGGCTCCCTATTACTGATCCAACCACCCAATAAATATGGTCTAGCAGGGTGATAAAGAACATAAACCAGTTTCTATCGATGCCTTCCGGTGCCTCTATAGAGCACTGGATAGAAAAGGTTTCATCTGTAAGCCCGAAAATTAAATAGGGCTTAAACTTTCCTGTTCCCTGGTATTTCTCTAGCATTGAAACCCCATAAAAGAGGTGTCTTGCATTCACCATTAAAGTCAACAGGAAGGCATATATGGGATTAAATATTGAAGTAAGGAGCGTTACTCCTACATACTGCATCGATCCGGCAAAAACGAAAACGCTGATAAAAAGGGTCCAGCCTACTCCATATCCTTTTGTATTCATTAATATACCATAAGCCGCACCTAAAAAAAGATAGCCGGTCATGACCGGTATCGTATGAGGAAATGCGGCTTTAAGAGCTTCTTTCTTCATTAAAACCTCCGCAAAACTAGTTGTCATATAAAAGTAAAGGAGTTTTGCTAAGAAAACTCCTTTGAAACACCACTTCTTTTATTACCTTACAGGGTTGCTGGAGCTTTCTTTTAATATGACGTCATGGGCCCCTCCCTCTACAATACTTGTAGCAGATACCAGAGTTAATTTAGCATTCTTCTGTAGTTCAGGAATACTCAATACACCGCAATTGCACATTGTAGCCTTTATCTTATTTAAAGTCATCCTGACGTTGTCTTTTAGGCTACCTGCATATGGTACATAGGAATCTACTCCTTCTTCAAAGGAGAAGTCCCCCTCATCTTCCCAATCATATCGCTGCCAATTGCGTGCACGCTTGCTTCCTTCTCCCCAGTATTCTTTTACATATGTTCCATTTACAATCAACTTACTAGTTGGGCTCTCGTCGAATCTGGCAAAGTATCTGCCCAGCATCAGGAAGTCTGCTCCCATTGCAAGGGCAAGCGTCATATGGTAATCATAGACTATGCCGCCGTCAGAGCAGATAGGAACATAAATTCCTGTTTCTTTATAATATTCATCCCTTGCCTTAGCTACATCTATTACTGCTGTTGCCTGACCCCGTCCTATTCCTTTTTGCTCCCTTGTAATACAGATCGAGCCGCCACCGATTCCAACTTTAACAAAATCTGCGCCTGCTCTAGCTAGGAACAAAAAGCTCTCTTGATCCACTACGTTTCCTGCACCGACTTTTACTTCGTCACCGTAGTTTTTACGAATATACTCTAGCGTTTCCCTTTGCCATTCAGAGTATCCTTCTGAGGAGTCGATACAGAGAATATCTGCCCCTGCATCTAACAAAGCAGGAACTCTTTCTTTATAATCCCTTGTGTTTATCCCAGCCCCAACCATATATCTCTTATGCTCATCCAAAAGTTCGTTGGGGTTTTCTTTATGCATTTCATAGTCCTTGCGGAAAACAAAGTGGGTCAGTCTTCCGTTCTTATCGATAATGGGCAGTGCGTTTAATTTATGCTCCCAGATAATATCATTCGCTTCTGATAGGGTTACGCCTTCTTCAGCATATATTAATTCAGAAAAGGGAGTCATAAACTCTTCGACTTTAGTATCTAAAGACATTCTGCTAATCCTGTAATCTCTGCTTGTTACTATGCCCAATACTTTTCCATTGGCTGTACCATCCTCGGTTACAGCAACTGTAGAATGTCCTGTTTTTTTCTTCAGGGCAAGGATATCAGCTAGGGTTTGGTCCGGCCTTATATTCGAATCGCTTTTTACGAAACCTGCCTTGTAGCTCTTCACTCTTCTTATCATATCAGCTTCACTTTCTATTGGCTGGGATGCATATATGAATGAGAGCCCCCCTTCTCTTGCCAAAGCAATAGCCATCTTATCATCGGATACCGACTGCATAATTGCAGATACCAATGGAATGTTCAATGTTATGGCAGCTTCTTCTTCGCCTTTTTTGTATTTTGTTGCTGGAGTTTTAAGACTAACGTTATCCGGAATGCATTCCTTTGAAGAGTATCCCGGAATCAATAAGTATTCGCTAAATGTCCTTGAAGGTTCATCGATAAATATTGCCATTTTTCATTTTCCTTTCTGTTTAAGGTGTTTCTAAGTATTCTTCCAAAGTGAGTCCCTGTTCATAGATCCTTGTTGCAACTTTTTCTCCTACATACCGCAAATGCCAAGGTTCATATAGATAGCCTGTAATATGTTCCTTTTCTTTAGGGAATCTGATTATAAAGCCGAATTTGTGAGCATTCTCAGCCACCCATTTACCCTCATCGGTATTTGCAAAATCTTCAGTCAAGGCATAATTTACACTGGGTGCGCTTATGTCTACTGCTAGTCCGGTCTGGTGTTCGCTCTGGCCGGGTCTTGCGCTAAAGCGGTTTGCGGCTTCCTCACCTTCTCTTGCAACATAGTTGTCCCAAAGTATCTTCTGAAAACCATAGGATCTGTAGGCAGTGGTCATAACTATTTCGTATCCTTCTTCCCTTGCAGCCTCCACCAGCTTATGAAACTGCTCTGCCGCCTCTGCCCTCATATATCTAGTTGCGGAACTCCTATCTGATGCGAAATAGCGTATGGGTTCTAAGTCATCAGGTTTATAGTCTGGATCTAAATGGTTTTGTTTGTTAACTAAAATCAGCAGTCCTCTTTCTTCTGCCTCAAGCCTGTCAAGCTTGTCCCGTTCGTCCTCATGGTCGATATTGTTGTCTTCTTCCTCTTCTACGGGTTCATTAGTTTCAATATTTTCTTCTATAGTCTCATCGTCGGATTGTGAATTATAATAGTTTTTATAACCTTCATTAATCCTATCTAAAACATCTTTATCAAAAAAGCCTGCATTTAATAAGATTATAGATTCAAATATCAATAAAGCACATAGTATTAATATTATTAAACGCCTTACATCAGCCATTATTTCTCCCCGATCGAATATATTGTATTTTATAGTATATCATAATTGATTTTACTTCAAGCACAATTAAACATAAAAGGGCGGGACTATTTCTAGCCCGCCCCTATTAAATCTCCTGGACTACATTTTAGGAAATGTAATTCCAGGAAATTAACAAGGTGTTTGCGATAATTTTTAATTACCACCTCATCACCTCATCCATATCTTTTGAAAAAATATATTTATTATTCATTAAAAATTTAAAATTTTTTCACCAATAATTGACTGATGAATCTTATGGAATATAATTATATAATATCTATAAAAGGATTGGTGTACCGAGATGTTCCGAGCAGTAGTTAGCTATATAAGTACATATAGAAACAGCTTTATTTATGCAGGCTTTTGTTTTGCTGCTTCCATAATACTGATCTTTTTAGCAAGGACTACTCAAGTGTTTGCTCAGTGGTATGCGACTAATATCTTCCCTATTTTCCAAAACACAATAGGAAGGCTCTTTTCGCCAATACCCTTTTCAGTGTTCGAAATATTAATACTTATTATCTTAATCCTGCTTTTATACATGATAATTAAGATAATAATACATAGAAAATCTAATTTGATCTCAAAGTATTTTCGCCAGTCTATATGTTTTATATGCAGCCTACTGTTAATCTTTACACTTACCGCATCTATAAACTACAGCAGAGATAGCTTTGCAAATGAAGCTGGTCTTTATGTCCCAAATAGAACCAGCGAAGATTTAATTAAGTTATCCCACATGTTTATTGAAGACATTTCAAATCTTTTGGATCAGATAAATGTGAATGAAAACAATCTATTCTCATTAGATAAAAGCAATGTCCATAAGAATGCAATAGCCGCAATGAAGAGTCTGGGAGAAAGATATCCTCAACTGAAAGGCTATTACCCTAACCCGAAACCAATTATATTTTCAAATGCCATGTCCTATCTTGGGATTACAGGAATCTATTCTCCCTTTACTATAGAAGCTAACTACAACAAAGATGTTGCTGATTATTTAATACCTTTTACCATATGCCATGAGCTAAGTCATTTTAAAGGTTTCATGATAGAAGACGAAGCAAATTTTATAGCTTACCTGGCATGCATAAACTCGGATTCAATTGATTTTAAATACAGTGGAAAACTTAATGCGCTGGTCTATACTTTAAGGGCTTTAAATCAACATGCTAACATGACAGATTATATGGCGGTATATGATCTAATCCCTGAACAAGTCAAGGCAGAAATCATGTTTAACAATCTCTACTGGTATGCGCGTAAAACCCCAATAAGTACGGTAGCTAAAGTCGCTAATGACCAATATCTGCAGGCCAACGCCCAGGCAGACGGTGTCAGCAGTTACGGTAGAATCGTGGATTTGCTACTAGCTGAATATGCTGATAAAATAAATAACGAAGTGCTGCTATGACAAAACAGGCCGGAAAAAATCCGGCCAATATTGTTAATAATAAAATCTCCTTCTTCTCCTACCGAAAAGCTCGGTAAGTAATAGGATATTTATCAAATCTCCTAGAAATCCTCTTCTGCGTCTTCGCCCATATCCATATGGGCGAAATTGGACATTTACTTCTTTTGCAGTTTCTTCGGCTGATTCTCTTAGTTCAGGGTACATTCTGCATAGATTATCGTAGATATGATCAGTCATATGGTCAATCATTTCCTGCGTAGGCATCCCTGTACCGTAAGCGTCCATCTCATCGCACATCATCAGTACGAAGGGCTGAATTTTATAATATATCTCAGGGTATACCATACGAAATTCCATAGCATCTTTTACAGCCGAGTCCATCAATTGTTGGTTATTCACTTTTCATGCTCCCTTCAAATGTCTAGGCAAAGTATTACCCAATACAGCATATGATGATTGAGCATGAAAAGTTTCTTTAATCAGTTCATTAGTTTACATATTTCATTGCTAAATTCTAATGGGTCTTCAACTGTTAAACCTTCTATCAGCCTGGCCTGATTGTAAAGCAGGTTTGTATATGTTTTAAGCTTATCCTTATCATTTTCATAAGCATTTTTTAAAGCCTTGTAAACATCGTGATTGCGATTGATCTCCAGAACCTTTTTAGCAACAATATTTTGGTCTGTAGGCATATTTTTAAATACCTTTTCCATTTCTATACTTACCGCGCCCTCGGTGGATAGGCACACAGGGTGGGTCTTGAGTCTCTTAGATAATCTAACATCAACAACCTTATCACCCAAGCTATCTTTCATAAACTTGAATAAATCCTTTGAAGCTTTTTCCTCTTCTTCCTCTTCCTTGTTATCTACACCAAGATCTAGGTCACTATCAGAGACTGATTTGAACTCTTTTTCTTTATAGTTCATCATTATTCCCACCGCGAACTCGTCCACATCTTCGGTTAAGTAAAGTATCTCATAGCCCTTATCTGAAACGAGTTCAATCTGAGGCATCTTATCTATTTTTTCTATAGATTCGCCTGATGCATAGTAAATATATATCTGATCTTCCTTCATCCTTGAGATATATTCATCTAGAGTTACCATCTTCTTCTCTGTAGATGAGTAGAACATCAGTAGATCTTGTAAATCTTCTTTGTTCATCCCAAAATCATTGTAAATGCCAAACTTAATCTGCCTTCCAAAGGATTTATAGAACTTTTCATACTTGTCTCTTTCGTTTTTAAGCATATTTAAAAGCTCTGACTTTATTTTATTCTTAATATTCTTTGCAATTAGCTTTACCTGCCGATTACTCTGAAGAATCTCTCTTGATATGTTTAAAGATATATCTTCAGAGTCAACCATACCTTTTACAAAGCTGAAATAGTCAGGCAGTAGATCAGGGCATTTGTTCATGATAAGGA
>JAAYHT010000029.1 GCA_012735285.1 Clostridiales bacterium
CATTCCACCACCTGACGTAGTGATGATCTTGTTACCGTTAAAGCTATATATCCCAAAATCACCTATTGTCCCTGTATGCTTCCCTTTATATAAGCTTCCAAGGCTTTCTGCTGCATCTTCTATGACAGGCACATTGTACCTTTTGCAAATAGCCATTATTTCATCCATATCAGCAGAAAGGCCATATAGCTGTACTACTATAACAGCCTTAACCCTATTCTTATACTTCTCAAAAGCTTGCTCTAAAGCCTTAGGATCTATATTCCAAGTTTCATAATTACTATCAATGAATACAGGAATCGCATTCTGGTAGATTATTGGATTTACTGTTGCTGAAAATGTAAGAGTAGGACAAAAGACTATATCATCCTTACCTACTCCCACAGCTTTTAAAGCTAAATGAATTGCAGCAGTGCCTGAAGAAAGAGCCGCTGCATGTTTTGCTCCCACTTTTAAGGCTAATTCTTTTTCAAATTCGTCTACATTAGGACCAAGCGGAGCAATCCAATTGGTTTCAAATGCTTCATCAATATATTTTTTTTCATAACCCTCTTCACTCATATGGGGAGAGGAGAGGTAAATTCTTTTAGTCATCTAGTAATATTCTTTCTATATATTATTTATCTCTTCTCCACTATCTCAAGGGGCATTCTAACTCTTGTAGCCTTTCCTAAAAAGGGCATCTCTACTATTGCCATCCTCTTATGCCTATCTATTTTTTTAATAAGCCCCTCCTGTCCTTTTAAAGGACCATCAGTTACTTCTATTTTATCTCCTTCTATGAAACCTATGGATAGACTAATATTAAAAGTTTCATCTACTAAGCCTTTGAAGATTTCTACCTCTTCTTCTTCCATAGGTACAAAAGTATTATCAGTTCTAAGTATTCTTTTAAACTTTGCTACCTTCCATAAGGTAGAATGTACATCATCAATAAAGTCAGACACTATAAACAAATATCCGGGGAAAAGGGGTTTTTTGATATTTATGTATTTACCCTTCTTTTTATACGGCATTTCACACATGGGTACAAAACAATGCTCATATAAGTCTTTATCTAAGATCTTTTTTAAAGTATCACATATAGCCAGTTCATTCCCAGTTAAGACCTGGATTACGTACCAATTTGTCTGTTTTAAGGTAAGCTTCGCCATACCGCACACTCCTTGTCCGGTTTCGTCTATAGTATGTATGACATCCTAGAACTAGAAACGCGCTTAGCGACGATTTCTAATTGATAGGAATTTGTGTAGATTTATAAATAAATCTATCGTATTATATCATAAAATGTCAAGATTGCATCAGCTATCTTACTCTATTTAAAAAATCCTCTAATACCTTGCTTGTTTTTGGCAATTCCCTCATATATTCCACCCTGATGCCTACTCTTTCACAGAGATCATTTATAACTGTCTTTATATTCCCATTCCTATAATAAATCACGGGAGGCCTTCCCACTTCATTAATGTAATTAATAACTCCAGAAAATATATATTTAGAATCTTCATCAAAGGGAGTAAGTAACTTGTGGTATATAATAACTCCACTATCATGATCTACAAGAAGCAGAAGTTTAGGATTTATAGGTCGGTCAAAGCCTTCACCCTCTACAAAAGCATTGGTATATACCATATCAATTTCAAGCCTTGTATTTACGCCTTTTTTCTTTTCCAACCTCTTAAGGAATACCTCATCCTCGACAACGATGTCAGAATAAGAACTTCTTGGAAAAGACAAAGGCGCTGAAAAGCTGACCCACTGGTTGGTCTTTCTATCGTAAGCACGTACAAAGGTTTCCCCCTCTTCAAAATCAACTTTAAAGCCATCTACCAGTAATGTTTGTAAAGCATGAAAGAGCTGTTCATAAAGCTTTGTAAGAAGCACTACTTCCTTTTCATCTAAAATATAGGGGATGTAGCCTTTTTTATTAGACTCAAAAAATATCCAATTATTCTTCCCCCTGAATTTAAGTCCCAAATCCTTGATGATCTTCCGCTGCCTATTAGGAACTTCTTCTCTGCTTCCGAATATACAAGACAGATTATTCAGCTCAGACATTACATATTCAATAGGGACCTTTGTTTCCTGAGATTCAAATATTTCACAAAAACTGTTTATTCCATCATAGCCTACATATGTACCTATTCCGAAATGTTCCCCGCTCTTACCCATAATACTAAAATAGCAAGGTTCCTCCATATCGGGCATGAAAATAGTTATCAAATCAATGTCCCATAGTTGCTTCCAGGGCTCTAACTCCTTTATCTTAATGGTTAAATCGTAAAGCCTTTTCCACTGGCTTAAACTTGCTTCCGCTCTCATTTGGTTATCCTCTCACATTTATTAAATTCTTCAACATTTCAAGTTCTTCGACCTTGAAGAACTTAAGTAATACTAAATAAATGACCGCCGCAACAATAACAGCAATTAACAAAGCAGCAATCATGGGTATATCAGCTAAGAAACAGTAAGCAATATAAGAAAGTGCTACAGATATAATTGCTGAAAATACAATACCGAGTAACTTTTTCCTAGATTCAACTAATCTTACTTTAGCATGCCTTCTTCTCATCATTATGTTTAATAAAGCTAGATTTACAAAAGCTGCAATACTGGTACCAAGAGCCAAGCCCCTATGTTCCATAGGACCGATAAGTAAAAGATTAGCAACAATATTTATCGCTGCACCTATAGCCCCACAAATTACAGGAGTTCTCATATCCTGCATTGAATAAAAGATCTTCACAAAGAAAGCATTGAGGGCTATAAAGGTAAGGCCTATGGCATAGAAGAAAAATGCTGAACCCGTCAAATCAGTAGATGTTGCATCAAAGGCTCCGCGCTCATATATAAGGCTGATTACCTCTTCACTATAGAGCATGGCTCCTAAAGCGCAGGGGAGAGCAATAATGACTATTATATTCATACCCTTGCTAACAAAATCATTGAACCTGTCAAAGTCATCACGGGCAAGGGACTGGGTAAGCCTAGGGTATATTATGGTTACAATAACCGTAATCGTTATTGTTATGATCATCTGTATCAGTAGGTTAGCATAATTAAGAGCACCTACACTTCCCTCACTAAGCCCCGATGCCAACATCTTATCAACAAAAGAGTTTACCTGATTTACAGTACTCCCTATAAAAACTGGAATGGCAAGGGCAACTATCTTCTTGGTAGAGTCTCCAATTTCAAGGCTCGGGGTATACTTACAACCTTTCCTGTATGCTACAAACCACAAAGCAACTATATGAAGGATAGATCCTATTAGTACACCCCACGGGAGTAGATAGTGGCTGTATATGGCTCCAATGATAATTGTTATAAGTATAAATCCACTTTGTAAGTAGCCGGTTACAATAGGAGCTAGGAATATACCCTTGTATTCCAAATATGACTTTAATAACCCTATGGCTCCCGTAAATATAATCTGGGAAAAGGTAATTTTTAAATAAAAGCTTGTTAAAGCTGCCGTCTCACCCTCATAGCCGGCTGCAAAGATAGAGATTACTTGATCAGAAAAAACAATGCCTAGTATAGAAATAATTATAGCTATAGCTGCTACAATAGTAATAGCTTCACTTGTAAACTTGTTACCTTCCTTAATACCTCTTTTCTCTACTGTTTCGGAAAATATAGGCGTATAGGAAACAGATACGGAAGTGAAGATCCCCGCAAAAATAATACCAGGTATTGCCACTGCCATTACATAGGCATCGTTAATAAAGCTGGTTCCAAAGAAACCAGCCATGAACACTTCCCTAAGGAAACCCATAATTTTTGTTAATAAAGTTAACACTGCCATAAACAATGCAGTCTTAGCGGCTGTACGCATTACTTCCCCCCTGGCCAAAGCTATAGCGGAATTCTGGTTGTTCCGACACCTATCGCATGCTTAAATGCATAGATAGCTAAATCATAATCGGTGATAGCTTTGGCTACCGCCTGTCCAGCTTGATAACATCTGATCTGAGCATCCTGAACGTCGGTTATGGTGTTCATACCTGCATCATATGTTATGCTAGCTAATCTAAAGCCTTCCTCAGCATTTGCCAAGGCTACTTTAGCTGCCTCTACAGCACGTTTTTTATCCTGCAGGTCCATATATTTAATACGAATCTCCATCTCTATCTGAAGCGGAGCATCGTTAGCAGTCTTATTAGAAGTTTCAAAGGCTACCTGCTGTTTCAAATAAGTTGATGAGTTTGTGGGATATCTATACTTTAAGTTGTTTAATAAAATTTCCTGAATATCCCTAGCAAAAAGCGTAGCCTTGATTTCATTTCTATTATCTAAAGCAGCTTCTATAAACTCTGTTAAAGTACCCTCAGGTAAATCCAAAGCAACTAAATCATCTGTGAGCTTTACATCCTGCATGAGATCAAACCCAAGAAGCATATTAAAATTCATCTTGGCAGTTTTTAGTATTGTCTCTGCATAAGCTACATTGTTCTCAGCATTCTTAAGCTCGGTTTCGGCGAATAAAGTATCGAACTTAGCTACTGTACCCTTCTCATATTTCTTCATGGTGTTCTTGTAAATGGCTTGCTGGTTAGCAAGATTTTCTTTAGCAACCCTTAAGTTTTCTTCAGCCTGAAGAACTCCATAATAGCTTTCTATTGTAATTGCTTCTATCTGATTGAGCTCCGCCTGGTGATTTGCATCAAGCTGCTCCCTAGCAAAGTCACGGCGAAGTTTTACAATCCTCTCATTAACATCAGTAGCACCCAGTTGCTCAGCGTATGAGCTCGCCTCTATTCCTCCTATATAACTCAGCTTTTCCAATAGGTCAGAAATACTTTTTGCACTCTCGGCATATCCCTTTGCTATTGCATCATCTGAGAGTTTGTTAAGCTCAGCAGTCTCGGCTCTGCTTCCTTCAGTCTTCATTATCTCAATAGCTTCTTCTAAAGAAAGCTCAATAGTATCCCCACCAAATGTCATATCGGGAACAATATATCTCTCTATTCCATATGCAACTGCACAGACACCTAAAAGGAGAACTGCGATAAGTATTAAGCTGATAATCCTCTTTCTCATTTTCGGCCTCTCCTTATACCCCGTTTATAATAATACCTATTGTAACACAGGTCTATCCTATTTGTCATTTTCTATTCTCGTAATAACTTCTAACTTTCATACGGTTTAAAGCCTTATTCAAAGATATTTGAGCAAGCTGAAGCTCCGAAGTGCCCTGTTTAGCCCGCTTTATTCTTTCTTCTGCTTCTTTAATCTTTCTTTTCTGTCTTTCTACATCGATTTCCTCGGGCCACTCGGCAGCATCGGTAAAAACTACCACCATATCCGCTACGTCTATAAAGCCTCCGGTTATGGATGCAATTTTGAAATCCTTAGCACCTGCCTCTTTAATCCTAAGTATTCCGGTATCCAAAAGCTTAACAGCCCAAGCATGATCGGCCATAAATCCTTCGTACCCCAACTTGGTACGAACGATTACCATCTCTACTTCTCCTTCATAAAACAGGCGCTCAGGAGTTATAACCTCCAGCTTGAAGCTCTTAGCCATTGCTCTTTTCAAACCTTTCTACGACTTCATCGATACCGCCTGCAAACAGGAACATCGACTCAGGAATATGATCGTGCTTGCCTTCAATAATCTCCTTAAATCCTCTTATGGTTTCTTTTAATGGAATGTATTTACCCTTAACACCCGTAAACTGTTCTGCAACGTGGAAGGGTTGAGATAGGAATCTCTGTACCTTCCTCGCTCTAGAAACTATCAACTTATCCGATTCATCTAGCTCATCCATACCTAGGATAGCGATGATATCCTGTAAATCCTTATACTTCTGTAGTACCTCCTGCACACCTCTTGCAACGTTATAATGCTCCTCACCGATTATTAGAGGATCCATGATACGGGATGTTGATTCCAGAGGATCAACAGCAGGGTAAATTCCCAGTTCTGCAATTGAACGGGAAAGTACAGTAGTAGCATCTAGGTGAGCAAAGGTTGTAGCAGGTGCCGGGTCTGTAAGGTCGTCAGCAGGTACGTATATAGCCTGAACTGATGTGATAGATCCCTTCTTTGTAGATGTGATTCTCTCCTGAAGAGCTCCCATCTCAGTGGCCAGTGTGGGCTGGTAGCCTACTGCACTTGGTACACGACCCAAAAGTGCCGATACTTCAGATCCTGCCTGGGTAAATCTGAATATATTATCTATGAAAAGTAGAACATCCTGGTGTTCATAATCTCTGAAATATTCTGCCATCGTGAGCCCTGTGAGAGCTACCCTCATCCTGGCTCCAGGGGGCTCATTCATCTGACCAAAGACCATTGCAGTCTTATCTATTACTCCGGATTCAATCATCTCGTAGTAGAGGTCGTTACCTTCTCTGGTTCTTTCCCCTACTCCGGCAAATACTGAGATACCGCCGTGCTCTTTAGCTATGTTGTTGATAAGCTCCTGTATAAGAACGGTCTTTCCTACTCCAGCAC
>JAAYHT010000275.1 GCA_012735285.1 Clostridiales bacterium
AAAATGGAAACGAAAAAATGGGCTACTACCACCGTTTATTAATCAAATCAGAAAATTTCTTTATCAAATTAAAAAAGGTGTTGGAGTTTTTAATGTTCCAGCACCTTTTTTGTCTACAGTCTGAGGATAGTAGTATAAAAACCTACTATCCTTTTTTCTTGACTCAAATAGTGAGATTATATAAAATTAGCTTGTTAAATATAGTAATTTATGTGGACTACAAAGGAGAGTATTATGGTAGCATATGTTTTACCTGTACTTGCTGCGATACTATGTGGTATTTCGTTAGCTTTACAGCCAATTTTTAATAGCAATGTAAGTAAAAGTGTAGGATTATTTAATGCAGCTTTCATAAGCATACTTGTCTCTTTAACCATCGCTATTATAATGTGTTTAGTTACTGATAGGTTCCAAGGATTAAGCAATTTCGGAGAGGTCAATAAAATTTATCTGGTTGCCGGAGTATTTGGGGTTATGATAGTTGCATTAATGATATATGCAGTTTCAAGAGTAGGTCCGGCTTTAACATTTTCTGTTGTCATAGCTGCTCAGATGACTGTCGCAACAGTATGTGCTCATTTTGGATTTTTTAATCAAACACAAGAATCTATAAGTTTAATAAGAGTATTAGGTATTATTTTTTTAATAGTAGGTGTAGTATTAATAAAAATTTCTAAATAGGTGTATTGTTTTTTATGACAATTCTTTTTCAAGAGTTGTCTTTTTGTTTTTGAGTAACATTCTTAAGATTGGGTATATAAAAAAACATAAAAACAAGATACGAAAGGAATAACATTATGGCCGCATTGAGAAGGGTAATTAAATTAGTAAAAGGTAAACAGGTTACCGATGGTGCAGGAGTAAATCTGGTTCGCGTATTTGGACGTGACGACACTGAGGATTTTGATCCGTTTTTAATGCTAGATGCCTTTGACTCCCAAAATCCTGCAGACTACATAAAAGGTTTTCCATGGCATCCGCATAGAGGGATTGAAACTATAACATATCTGATTAAAGGCCATATCGAACATAGTGATAGTCTTGGAAACAAGGGAGATATTTATGACGGGGAATGCCAGTGGATGACGGCCGGTTCAGGAATTATTCATCAAGAAATGCCCAAACCAAAACCCCATATGTTGGGCGCTCAACTGTGGCTGAACCTTCCTGCAAAAGATAAGATGACAAAACCTGCTTATGGGGATATTAAAGCAGGGAGCATACCTGTAGTAGATGAAGGAGGTGCTAAGGTACATGTTATTGCTGGAGAATACCTTGGCAACAAGGGTGCTTTTGAGGGCAAATATGTAAAGGCCACATATTTGGATGTTGAACTTTTCGCAGGCCAAGAGTGGAGCTTTACGGATGACCCTGAAAATACCCTGTTCATCTATATTTTTTCAGGTAAGGCTAATTTTGATCCTGAAGACCCCGATGAATTGATTGAAGAAAGACAAGCGGTACTGTTTGGCAAGGGTGAAAAACTTTGGGTTAAGGCAGTAGGCCAAGATATGCGATTTATTCTTCTGTCTGGAAAGGCTTTAAAAGAGCCCGTTGCCTGGAGAGGGCCTATTGTTATGAACACAAAGGAAGAATTAGATATAGCGTTTAAAGAGTTGAATAACAACACGTTTATTAAGGATAATGGTATAAGGAGTAGTGAAAAGATGGATAAGATTAAAATTGTTGGACTGACAGGAAGCTTGAGAGAAAAGTCATATAATAAAGCGGTATTGAATGCCGTAAAGGAACTGGTTCCTGATAATGTTGATTATGAGGTAATAGATTTATCTGATATTCCATTCTATAACGAAGATGTAGAGAAAAAAGGCTTGCCTGATTCAGTGGCAAATCTAAAGAAAAAGCTTTTTGAAGCGGATGGAGTATTGGTTTCCACACCTGAATACAATTTCTCTATACCTCCTGTTCTCAAGAATGCTTTAGATTGGGTTTCTAGAGGTAGTGAACTTCCCCTATACGGAAAGCCGATTGCCATTATGAGTGCTTCTCCTAGCATGCTGGGCGGAGCAAGAGTACAGTACCATTTGAGGCAGGTTTGTGTTTCGCTAAACCTTATACCGGTGAATAAGCCCGAAGTTTTTATCTCAAATGCTGATAAGAAGTTTGATGAAAATGGAGTTTTAGTCGATGAAATGACAAAGAGGGTTATAAAAGACCTGATAAATGCCCTAATAGACAAGATAAACGAACTTAAATGATATATTTCAGGATAAAAGCGGGTCTTGGTACTCGCTTTTCTTTATGCATATAGACAGATATAATAATAAATACTAGACTTAAGGTATTAGTTTGTTTAGAATAGAGGTAGATTTTTGCAATCTACTTTTGGAAGGATGGGATTGAGATGAGAGGTTTTAAGAAATTACTGGTTTTATCCGTTATACTTGCATTAAGTATTGTGGTATTTTCAGGCTGTGCTGGGGAAGTACCAGATCCACAAGATACGATTCCAGATGAGCCTATTGTCACCAGTTATGATGTGAAGAAATACTATGTGAACAATGAATATGTTGAAACGGGGGATGAAAGTTTAGAACGTCTTTTAGTATATGAAACGACCATAGATGTTGAAGAGGGTGAAAATAAATATATAGTATTGCTAGAGTCACTAGCAGAAGTTCCCAATGATGAAATGGGGACAGTTGTAACAGATGATATTGTTTTCACTGACGTATATTTAAGCAATGACGGAGAAACCATTGTAGTTGATCTGGCAAGTGAAGGAATATATGGACAT
>JAAYHT010000276.1 GCA_012735285.1 Clostridiales bacterium
AAAATGGAAACGAAAAAATGGGCTACTACCACCGTTTATTAATCAAATCAGAAAATTTCTTTATCAAATTAAAAAAGGTGTTGGAGTTTTTAATGTTCCAGCACCTTTTTTGTCTACAGTCTGAAAGGAAGTTTGAAATATAACTTCCTTTTTTTATTATGTCTAAAAATTATGGAAGTAGCAAATAATACAGATGAAAAGAGAGGAGATGAGAAAATGAGACATATGAAAATTTTTCTTGCTTTTCTGTTGATTTTAGGTCTTTTGTTGTTTTCAGGATGTGCTAATAATGATGATGGGGTTTTAGACAACAATCCCCCGCAGAATAGTGGAAATGGCACCGCAGTTCCTGACGACATTACCGATAATAATGGATTTAACGGTAATGGAATGGACGGGAACAGGAATGGTAATAATGGTGGTTTAATGGATGATCTGGATGAAAACACAAATAACCTAAATCAGTAAAAACAAAAAAGGGTGTTTAAAAATACACCCTTTTTGTCACACTATTTTAGCTCAGGGTACCAGGCTTTGATATGGCGGATAGTGCATCGCCTGCTTCATCTACGTAGATGTTTTTTCGGGCTATATCTGCTAGAGAAAGCATACCAGTAAGCTTATTATTCTCAACTACTGGAAGACGTCGTACTTGGTGTTTTGCCATTGTCATTGATGCCTGATGGGCATTCATGTTCGGTGATATAGATATGGGGTTTTGAGTCATTATTTCTTTAGCTGTTTTTGGACCCTCATCTTCAGATAAGGCTCTTATTACAATATCTCTGTCTGTTATTATACCAAGAATATGACCCTTGTCATCACAGACCGGTATTGAGCCAACATCAGCCTGGCGCATTTGTTTAGCTACTTGAGTTATAGAAGTTTCAGGGCGGACGCAAACCACAGACGTCGACATTAAATCTTTTACTTTCATAAATAGCCTCCTTACCTAGGTATTAGATGCATGAACTTTGTTGAAACTATTAATATTATAACCTGGTGGGTATTTTTTATAATTAAAAGAACGGTAGAATGGAATTATTAGACAACAGTCTTGTAAGATGGTAACATATATAAAAAATATTCGACTATATGCGAGGTTAATTAAATGAAGAAACGTAAAGGGTTAAAGATAACAGGAACTTTAAAAAAGCATAGGAGAGGTTACGGTTTTGTAATACCTGAAGACTATGACCTTACAGGCGGTAAAGATATATACATTCCTAGGGATGAAATGAAATCGGCTATGAATAATGATATAGTAACTGTAAAAGTTCAGCCGCTAAATACTGTTAATAAAAGTTTAGAAGGCCAAGTTGAAAAAGTAATAAAGAGAGCTACAACTGAGGTTGTCGGCACATTAACTATTTCAAGAGGATATGGATATGTAATACCGGAAAATAGCAATATTAACGAAGAAGTATTCATTGCAAAGAAAAACTTTAATGGCGCAAAAGGCGGTGACAAAGTTGTTGCGGAGATAACTAAATGGCCTAGCAAAGATTATTATGCACAAGGCAAGATTACTGAAATTATTAGTAGGCAAGGTGAGGCAGGCGGAGATATAAAAGCCTTGATTCGCTCCTTTAACCTAAGAGAGAGTTTTCCTAACAAGGTATTAAAGGAAGCTGAGTCTATACCACAAATGGTGACGGACAGCGATATTATAAACCGGAGGGACCTTCGTGAAAAAACTATATTTACAATTGACGGCGAAGATGCAAAGGATTTAGATGATGCTGTTTCCATAGAAAAACTAGATAATGGCAATTATTTGCTTGGTGTTCATATTGCAGATGTAAGTCATTACGTAAAGGAAAAAGGGCACATTGATAAAGAGGCTTTAAAAAGAGGTACAAGCATTTACCTTATTGATATTGTAGTTCCAATGCTACCAAAATCGCTTTCTAACGGGATTTGCAGCTTAAATCCCGGTGCTGATCGTCTGACACTATCTATAGATATGAAAATAGATAGCGAAGGCAGGGTAGTGTCTCATGATATCTATGAAAGTGTAATAAGAAGTAAGGAACGATTGGTATATAAAGATATTTCTGATTTATTAGAAAATGATGACATAGAACTTAAAGAGAGATATAAAGAAATATACTCTGATTTGCTCATGATGCAGGATCTAGCCTCTATATTGAAAAACAAGCGTAAAAACAGAGGTAGTTTAGATTTTGACTTTGATGAAGCTTATATTACATTAGACGAAAACGGTATACCGGTATCTGTCATTACAGCAGAAAGGCGGGTTGCAAACCGTATGATAGAAGAATTCATGCTAGTTGCAAATGAAACCATAGCTGAGCATTTTTATCATATGGGCTTGCCTTTTGTGTTTAGAGTTCATGAAAAACCATCTTTTGAAAAAATAGAAGAACTTAAACTATTTTTATCTAGCCTAGGTTTAACATTGAAAGGTAATTCCGATAATATACATCCGAGAGCATTAAATGATATTTTAACGGAAGTACAAGATACCAATTCTGAACATGTAGTTAACACCGTAGTGCTCCGTTCAATGAGAAAGGCGTTTTACGGGACTCAATGTTTAGGACATTTTGGACTTGGTGTCAACTATTATTGCCATTTCACTGCACCAATTAGACGCTATCCTGATTTAATAATCCATCGCATAATCAAGGAGACCCTTAAGGGCAAGGTGCATGGTAATAGAATAAGGAGTTTGGAAAGAATAACAGAAGAGGCTGCAGATATAGCATCTAAGACAGAAAGAGTTGCTGAAGAACTGGAACGTGAAGTTGAAAAATTAAAGAAAGCTGAATATATGAGCTATCATATTGGAGAGGAATTTGACGGCATTATTAGCGGTGTTCAAAACTTTGGCTTCTTTGTAGTAATTGATAATACAATAGAAGGTCTTGTCAGGGTAGATACTCTTAATGATGATTATTACATCTATGAACAAGATAAGTACAGGCTTATAGGCGAGATGACCCGTAAAACATATAGAATTGGTGACTCTGTACGTATAAGAGTTGAATCTGTCGACATTCAAAGCAGAGAGATAGAATTTGTTTTGGTCTAAGGTTACCTATCGGGATTCCAAAATGATGGGGTGAATAGTATAACTATTGTAAATAGTTCCAACCTCCCGACAAGCATTAAAATGGATAGGTATAGCTTGCTGAACGCTGAAAACCCATCAAAGGATCCCATAGGTCCAATTATATCTAATCCTGTACCTACGTTATTTAATATAGCTGCTACCGTTGAAAAAATAGTTAAAAGATCAATATTCTCAAATGAGAGAACAACGGTACTTAATGAAAAAATGAAAATGTATAGGTATAAAAAGGAGGTAATGCCCGTAACACTTTCTATTGGAACGGGTCTATCCTGAAGCTTAATTGGAATCACCGCTCTAGGATGTAATTTTTTATTGAAGCCCCTTTGTATTAATTTAAAAAGTATAATTATTCTTATAACCTTAATCCCCCCACCGGTAGATGAGGAGCAGGCACCTATTAACATCAATAGAAATAAGATCATTTTACTAAATGAAGGCCATTGATTAAAATCAGTACTGAAATGGCCAGTAGTTGTTATGAAGGATGATGATTGAAATATAGAATAGCGGATTGATTCGCTCAATGTATCATAAGTATCAGTTAGCCATAAGTTTGCTGTAATTAATATAATAGCCGTTATTAGTATTCCTATAAAAGTTCTTAACTCACGATCGGAAAAAAACTCACGAAGGTTCCCGCGTACTATATTGTAGTACAATGTAAAATTCACACAAACTAACAATGTAAAAATTATAACTATAGACTCGATATAAATACTATCAAAATGTGCGATTCCATCATTGTAATTAATTAACCCTCCTGATGCAACACTGCTGAAGGTTAATAAAATAGCATCAAATATATTAACTTTGCGTAGAAATAGTAAAAATGCAAGGACTGTAAATATGATATATATTAAATAAAGTATTTTAGCCGAGTCCGACATTCTAGGAACAATCTTATTCAAAGTCGGTCCTGGGGTTTCTGCTTTGGCCATTCTCTGCCCACTTATTCCTAATGCAGGTAACAGCGAAACCGCAAATATTAGTATTCCCATAGCTCCCAGCCATTGAGAAAATGAGCGCCAAAATAGTAAACCTTTGGGAAGTATTTCTACGTTACTTAATAGAGTTGCACCTGTAGTAGTAAAGCCTGATGTGGATTCAAAAAAAGCATTAATAAAATTATCTATTAATCCTGTCATAATATAAGGGAAAGCGCCAAGAATAGATGCTATTAACCAAGTGAGAGCAACTACTAAGAAGCCTTCTCTAATTTTAAGCTTAGTTCTTTTAACATCGATTTTTCTAATAATATATATACCTATTAATATTGTAGGTATTATTAATTTAATAAAAGCTATTGCCACACTCTGTTCATTATAGATTAATGAC
>JAAYHT010000277.1 GCA_012735285.1 Clostridiales bacterium
AAAATGGAAACGAAAAAATGGGCTACTACCACCGTTTATTAATCAAATCAGAAAATTTCTTTATCAAATTAAAAAAGGTGTTGGAGTTTTTAATGTTCCAGCACCTTTTTTGTCTACAGTCTGAAAGCCGGAGATTTTCCGGCTTTTTCATTTCTCATATTATTAGCTTCTAAGGAATAGAATTAGACAGATATGAATATTGGATTTATAGATTACATTCAAGAGATTACATCTAACCTGCCGCTTCTATTAATAACGGTACTAACACTTGCCGTTGTTATAGTTAACGGTTGGACAGATGCTCCCAATGCCATCGCTACATGCGTGTCCACACGGTCTATTCGAACCAGTTCAGCTGTAGTAATGGCTTCTGTATTTAATTTTTTGGGTGTTTTGATCATGACAGTAATAAACTCAACCGTTGCACAGACAATCTACTCTATGGTTGATTTTGGAACGGATACATACGATGCATTGGTGGCCCTTTGCGCTTCAATGTTTGCTATAGTTGTCTGGGCGACTGCAGCCTGGTGGTTTGGAATTCCAACCAGTGAAAGTCATGCATTGATAGCGGGCATTTCAGGAGCGGCTATCGCCCTGCAAGGAGGCTTTTCGGGAATCAACTGGACGGAATGGGTTAAGGTGATATACGGTCTTTTACTTGCTTCTATTGCAGGGTTTTTTCTGGGTTTGGCTTTTTCTAAGCTAATCGCTTTTATCTGCAGGGGTTTAGATCGACATAGAGTAAATATATTTTTTAAAAATGCGCAAATTGCTAGTGGAGCTGGGATGGCTTTTATGCATGGGGCACAGGATGGGCAGAAGTTCATAGGCGTATTCATGCTAGGAATATTTTTAGCACAAGGTAAGACTGCCGGTACTGAATTTGTAATACCCTTGTGGTTGATGATTGTATGTTCAATCACCATGGCATTGGGAACTTCTATAGGGGGTTATAGGATAATAAAGTCTGTTGGAATGGATATGGTAAGGCTTGAGAAGTATCAGGGCTTTTCTGCTGACTTGTCTGCAATAACTTGTTTATTGGTATCATCAATATTCGGTATACCTACAAGTACTACCCACACCAAAGTAACGGCAATAATGGGTGTAGGAGCGTCTAGACGACTATCATCTGTAAACTGGAACTTAGCCAGGGAGATTATATTAACCTGGATATTAACTTTCCCTGGTTGCGGGATTATTGGTTTTTTAATGGCCTTGCTATTCATGCAAATTTTTTAGGAGAAATCATATGTTTTTAAAATATGATTATTTTGATGCCTTTGTTTTGATGATGGAGAATTGTTGTATTGCATTAGAACTTATGAAAAAAAGTTTGATGGAGTATAACAGGAACAAGTTAAAAGAAAATGTGGATGAAATAAGTAAACTGGTGGGCCAAACTGAAAAAGAGAAGCAAATCTTAATTGATAATCTCGACAGGGAATTTATTACTCCAATAGAGAAGACAGATATTGTTGAAATAGCTCAGAGGATTGTTAGGCTTACATATTACATTGAAGATGGAATGAATATGCTTTGCTCATGCGACTTGGTTCCTATTCGCAATGATGTACTGCTGCTGGTTCAAATAAATCAAAACTGCTGTTTAAAACTAAAAGAAGTGGTAAAGGAATTAAGGAACTTCAGAAAATCTAAAGCACTTATTAAAGATCTAGCTTTGTTTTATAAGCTACTAAAGAATGGAAGAAGAAGTTATAATCAGACCTTATATAAATCTTACATGGTGTATAGCGAATTGAAAAAAATCTTTGATTGTTTTATTGATATTGCTTTTATATTAGAAGGTGTTATAATAAATAACTCCTGACGGTAAAGCCACTATATATAGTAATTTGCAGATTTGTTTACCCAATATGGACAAGCAAAATGAAACGCCTGGCGCAGTGTATGAGAGACGAACGCTCAAAGCATTGAAATTATCAGAAAATAAAAATAAAAAAAGTTCAAAAAAAGTTCAAAAAAAGCTTGCATTATTTTTAAAGCTGATATATACTAAAAAAGCTTGTGATTGGCTAATATTTATTATTCACTCACAATAAATGCGATGAGGTAGGAAGTTACCGCGCTATCGGATAATTTCTACTGAGAATTGCCCTCTCTAGAAGAGGACGAGGGGATTCAGCACTCTGCTTATAATAAAAAAAGCATATGAAACACACGGCAGAGTGTAAGAGAAGAATTCCCCGTACAGGAATAGCGAAAATGTACGAAATTGCCTGATAAACAGGCTAAATAAGGAGGACTTGGTATGAGTACACAAAAAATCAGGATTAGATTGAAGGCTTATGATCATAAGACATTAGATCAATCTGCAGCTAAAATTGTAGAGACCGCTAAGAAGAATGGAGCAGAAGTATCTGGCCCTATTCCTCTACCGACAGAAAAAGAGGTTATCACGATTTTGAGAGCGGTTCACAAGTATAAGGATAGCAGAGAACAATTCGAACAGAGAACTCATAAGAGACTGATTGATATACTTTCCCCTACACCAAAGACAATAGATTCTTTGATGAAGCTGGATATGCCAGCAGGGGTAGATATTGAAATAAAACTATAAGCATTTAATCTTAAAATCTTAGTATGATTGCAAAAGCAATCCGCTGTAAGAAGGGAGAATACGATATGAAAGCAATTTTAGGAAGAAAAGTAGGTATGACACAAATTTTCTCCGAATCAGGAGAAGCAATACCGGTAACCGTTATAGAAGCTGGTCCGGTAGGGGTAACGCAGATTAAGACTGTTGAGACAGACGGATACAATGCGGTTCAGATAGGATATGAGGATCTAAAGGAGAATAGAGCAAATAAGCCGACTAAGGGTCATTTTAAAAGATGGCAAGCTCCTTTAAAGAAACACTTATTTGAATTTAGAGTAGACGAAGTTGAAAGCTATGAACCGGGTCAGACCATTACTGTTGCTGACTTTGAAGAGGGAAAGAAATTAGATATAACAGGTACTTCTAAGGGTAAAGGAACCCAAGGCAATATCAAAAGATGGGGGCATAGGAGAGGACCTATGAGTCACGGTTCAAAGAATCATAGATTGCCCGGTGCCTTGGCAGCAGCCGCTTTCCCCGGAAGAGTATTTAAAGGTAATAAGTCTCCCGGGAGAATGGGAAGAGAAACCGTTACTATCCAGAATGTAGAGTTAGTGAAAATAATTCCCGATAGAAATTTAATGCTTGTAAAAGGTGCGGTACCGGGAGGTAAAGGTGGCCTTCTTCGCATAAAGTACGCTGTAAAAAATCAGGGAAAACAATAATAATTACGCTTAGTACGTAAAATACAGGCGAGAAGGAGGAAGTCAAAATGGCGAAGGTTACAA
>JAAYHT010000278.1 GCA_012735285.1 Clostridiales bacterium
AAGATATGACCATCGCTGGAGACCTATATTTAGCTGAAGGCATCGGTGAAGGAGAAATCACTCTGGACAGGGTAACGGTACAGGGCAATACCATAGTTAAAGGCGGCGGCATCCACAGTATCATCATCAAAGACTGCCAATTTTCAAAGCTGATCATCACCAAAGAAGACGGTAAGATCAGGATCTTGGCGACAGGCAGCACAACAATCAATGAAACCCAGCTGCGATCCGGAGCCATACTGGAACAAGAAGACATTAGCGGGGAAGGATTTGGCTATATAGTTATTACGGAAAGCCTGGATGAAGATGAGCTGATAGAATTGGTTGGTGATTATGATTCCGTAGAAATCAGGGCGAAAGGAATCCAAGTCCAGGTATCCGGGGGAACCATAGGCAACTTGGAAATTGCCCCAGAAGCAGCCAACACAAACATAAAATTAGCCCAGGGCAGTCAAGTCACCAACTTGACCGCCAATGCTCCCGTAACAGTCACCGGAAAAGGGACCATCCAGACAGCGCTGGTAAATACTGACGGCACCAAAATAGAAACCCCGGTTGCAAAGTTGGAAACCGCTCCGGGGATCAAGGTTGATGCGAAAGTAGAAGAGCCCTCTCCCAAATCAAGGGGAGGCGGGAGTACTAAGACAGTACCTATAAGTGCTGTTATTATTGTGGAAGATGTTGCTAAAGTTGGAGAAACGCTGACTGCAAAGGTAACACCAGATACGGCCACAGTTCGCTATCAGTGGCAGATAGCTGAAAGGGAAGATGGTGAATATGAGGATATTGATGGCGCAACTGGTAAGACTTATAAGCCTGATGGGGAAGATATAGATAAATATATAAGGGTTGTCGTGAAAGGATACGGCAGCTATAGTGGTACTAAAACCAGTGCCGCTGTAGGCCCCGTTGGAGCACCTGAATACTCCATCTATAAGCTTAGTTATGCTGATTTGGCAGATAGTTATGTTGTTGTGGACAGTTTAATAGGAACTGACGAATGGGGTAAGGCAATAAATAACACAGAAGTAGAACAAGCGATAAGCGGATTAACACCAGTCAAGCTTACCTTAGAGACCGAAATTGAAGGTAAAAACGGCTATGGTTCTGTAAGGATCAAACCAGTAGAAGCCGGGGAAAACATCCAGTTCTGGGCTAAAGATGAAGATGGTGGCGGCAATTGGTATAACATTAATATTTCTGGTTGGGGTGACCCTAGTGGTTTTGAGCTTCCAGCTCAATATACTGCAACCACCCATATCTATATCCTGTCCAATAAGGTAGGAACCTATGATCTTACTGTTCAACTGGTAAAAGTAGGCAATAACGAGGTTATAGCCCAAGTTGAAGGCACAATAAGAATAAGAGACAAAGAGCGGTCTGAATACGGCTTTGAAATTGAAGATGCCGACCAGGTTTTTGTAGCTGGAGAATTGCTTGATTCTTCTGGGATAATAGCAGGTGAAGATGGCGTAGATACTACCGGCTTAACACCAGTAAAAGTAACTCTGAAAGCCATACAAATTAAAGAGCTAGGCTACGAACAGGTAAGAGTTTTGCCTCCCGATGTAACTCAAACGGAAGGTAGCGGAGGTCAGCTACAGTTTTGGGCCTACTCAGAAGATGATGGGTTGTGGTTTGATGCAGCAGTACATGGTTGGGGCGATGGCTTTGAACTGACACCTGACTATAAAAAAACTACCGAAGTATATGTATTTGCCGATGCAGCAGGCACCTATGAAGTAACATTTAAGTTGGTTGAATGGTCTGAGAGTGGTCAGGTAGGAGAGCCGATTGCAACTAGAACAGCAACTATAACAGTAATAAGCCAAGAAATGGCGGAAGAGATTAACAAGGCCAAAGCTGCAATTAAACCCAGCTGGGAGGTAGGCGGAGTTGAGCCTGTTGATGGTGATGAAGCATTGCCTAGCGGCGTGGAAAATGTTGACTATAAAGTTACCATCAAAACTAGCTATGATGATAAGGAAGCGGCCCAAGCCAGCGGAAGAACGGTAACAACCCTTTTTACAATTCCGGATGGTGTTACAGTCTGGTATCCTGTTTGGAAAGAAGGTCAATTGACCTATCAGTCTGACTCAAGTGGTGAAGTGGCCCTTGGCATGGAGGGGCATCCGTTAAATGAAAATAATATTGACGCAGACGGGGTTGTCTATGTTGCCTTAGGCGAAACAACAGAAACAAAGTTCACAGTCACTATAAAACTGGTAGATGCTGATGAAGAATGGCAAGGTGTTGTATATGGCGAGCAAGAACTTGAGATTAAAGTTCCCGAAGTGTCGGAATACGGGTTTGAATTTGAAGATAATATAGAAATCATAGCCGGGAATATATTGGAAGAATCCGAGTATGATAGTGACGGTACAGAGCTTGGCGGGCTAACTGTTTCAGACTTAACCCCTACCACAGTAACCTTGAAGCCTACTATTGAAAATGAATTGGGCTATAAAAAAGTGAGGATTCTGCCACTAGTGGTAAATGGCCCTACTGATAATAGCATGCTTCAAGTCTGGATATATGATTCCAAAGATGGAAAATGGTACGACATGGTCCAAAAAGGCTGGGGTAGCCAAGGCACAGGCTTTACACTAGGCGCCAATGAAAACAAAGAAATGAAGGTTTATGTCTTTGCCGACACCTCGGGAACCTACACGGTGACTTTTAAAGCCGTAGACACAAGTGATCCGGAAAATGAAATTGTAATTGCGGAAGAAACTACTACCATATTTGCTCCTTTCCACTTCGATGCCGGCACCAGGACAATTAGCAAATATGAAGGAGATAAAGAGAATATTACAATTCCGGCAGCTGTCAACGGTGTTTCAGTAAAGGCTATAGGTGAAGGAGCTTTCGAGGAAAATCAACATATTAAAACGGTAACATTTGCAGAGGGTTCCCAGCTTAAAACCATTGGAAAAGAAGCTTTCAAAGAATGCAATGATTTGGAAAGCATAACTATTCCCGCCAGCGTCACCAGTATTGGGGAAGGGGCTTTTGTTCGTTGCAAAGCTTTGAAGAGCGTAGATATTCCTGAAAATGTCACAAGTATTGAGGATTATACTTTCTATGGATGCGAAAACTTGAAAAGTATAACTATTCCTGGTGTCAAAGAGATTAAATTTTTCGCTTTATCTGATACTGCCTTGGAAAGCATAACC
>JAAYHT010000279.1 GCA_012735285.1 Clostridiales bacterium
CGTCTATGCCTATTACCCTAGCATCAGTTTTTGAAATTTCAACCTGAGTCTCCGGACGAACAGGACCTAAAACTCTTACACCTTTAAGAGTTCCTTTTGGTCCAACAATATCCACTTTTTCATCAGCAGCAAATTGCCCCGGCTGTTTTAAATCTTTAACCGGAGTTAACTCGTAACCTTTTCCAAATAATTTTTCTAAATCGGCTGCACTTAAATGTAAATGTTTGTTGGATAATCCAACTGGTACTTTATAAGACATTACCTTCATCCTCCCTTTTCTCTTCTTCTAAATAACTTATATATGGTAGGTTTCGATATCTTTCATTATAATCGAGACCATACCCTACAATAAATTTATTTTCTATAGTAAAGCCGATATAATCAGCCTTTACATCCGCAATCCTTCTTTCTGGCTTATCCAGTAATGTACAAATTTTAAGACTTTTTGGTTTTCTTGCAAGCAAATATTCCTTTAAATACTTTAAAGTCAGTCCGGTATCGATAATATCTTCAACTATGATAACGTTTTCCCCTTCTATATCAGAGTCCAAATCCTTTAAAATTCTTACGACTCCTGTACTCTGAGTAGAGGCTCCGTAACTCGACACTGCCATGAAATCAATCTTAGTGTCCACGTTTATTTCCCGGATTAAATCGCTCATAAATATTACTGCACCTTTTAATACGCAGATAGCTAGAAGAGACTCTCCTTTATAGTCCTTAGATATTTCGCTGCCCAGCTCCGAAACTCTCTTTTGTAATTCTTCTTTGCCGATCATTACATCTCCGAATACATAATTTTTTTCCATATCACTGCTCCTTTTTATCCACCGGATCTTCCTTAACCTCAAAGTCTACGTCGTTTATTATTTTCTTCCCTGCAAATTCTTTTTCAGGTTTAACATGTTGTTCACCTATCCAATACTTATCTAATTCTTCTTTAAAATAGTGAATAATAAATAACCATATAACTAGATCATCAATTATGCCAAATAAAAGGATAGGCGTGGGTATTAAATCTATTGGTGAAAGTAGATAAAGTAGCCCAAAGGCAATTACCAATTTTTTTCTTATAGGAACGGACTTATCCTTCATAAATGATGGTATTGCCTTGATTCTCTTACCTAACACCCGCCAAAAAATAAACCGCATGGCTATCCCTCCAAAAGCCGACCAAATTCCTCTAACAGCTCACTTGAGCCGGTCTTCTTCAGTACTGAAACAGGTATGATTTTGTCTTTATCCGTTAAACCTAAAGTTTTACCTATTTCAACGAGATTTTTATTAAGCACATTCTTTGAAACCTTGTCAGCTTTGGTCGCAACAACCAATCCACCTAGATTATAGTAGCGTATCCAGTCATACATCTGAACATCTTGGGCTGTTGGAGTATGCCTGCAGTCTACTAATAGAACTACCTTTATTAAATTTGGCCTATTATGCAGGTAGGTATCGATCATATTCCCCCAACTTCGGATTTCTGATTTCGATACCTTAGCAAAGCCATAGCCCGGCAAATCTACAATACGGAAACTACCATTAACTTCATAGAAGTTAATGGTTCTTGTTTTTCCCGGGCTGCTGCTCACCTTTGCTAATTTTCTTCTATTTAATAGAAAGTTTATAAGTGAAGATTTGCCGACGTTCGAGCGTCCTACAAAAGCTATTTCTTTTTTTAATTCATCTGGATATTGGCTTTTATTTACTGCTACAGCAATTAATTCTGATTCTTTAATGATCATCTATTTCACCAATGCTTCATCTAAAACCTGATCTATTGAATCAACCAGTACAAAGGTTAGTTTCTTTCTCACTACTGCGGGCACTTCCTGCAGGTCGACTTCATTTTCCTTAGGTATTATTACTTTCTTTATTCCTGCTCTATGAGCAGCTAAAACCTTCTCCCGAATTCCGCCGACTGGCAATACTTTCCCCCGCAAAGTTATTTCTCCTGTCATTGCCACATCTTTTCTAACAGGAATTTTTGCTAAGGCAGATACTACCGAAGTACACATTGTAACACCAGCAGAGGGTCCATCCTTAGGAGTGGCTCCTTCTGGAATATGAATATGCAAGTCGCATTCTTTATAGAAATCAGGAGATATAGGTAGTGTATCTACTCTTGAACGGATATAACTAATACCTGCCTTTGCCGACTCTTGCATTACTTCTCCAAGCTGTCCGGTAAGTACTAATTTTCCGCTTCCAGGGAGCACAGTAGTCTCTATTGACAACGTGTCCCCACCTACAA
>JAAYHT010000280.1 GCA_012735285.1 Clostridiales bacterium
TTATATCAGAGGCCTTTCTTTTTTTATACTTTTTTGACACAAATGTATTATCTCATATCAAAAAAACATTAAAAAAATATTACTAATTTTTCCGCAAGTCCCCATTTTCAAAGGACATACACGATGACTATTTTTCAAGCATATAATACTAACACTATCCTATTGAAAGGGGCTTTATATAATGAGTTTATCATTACTTCTAGCTTCCCTATTGCTCAACAATCCATTGGTACTTTTCACCTCCTATGTTTCAATGGGCAACTCATTTCCCCAGCCCTTAACCGAAGTAGAAGAAGCACATTATATATCTCTTTATGAAAAGGGCGATAAGAAGGCTAAGAATATTTTGGCTGAACACAATCTTCGTCTAGTAGCACATATTGTAAAGAAATATAATACTGCCGGCAACAACCCGGACGACCTGATATCTATCGGAACAATAGGGCTAATAAAGGCGGTTAATACATATGATCGCACAAAGGAAGTGAGACTTGCTACATATGCAGCTAAATGTATAGAAAATGAAATCCTAATGCATCTACGCATGTCAAAGAAATGCCGTGTAGAGATATCTATAAATGACCCAATTGGTACTGATAAAGACGGAAATGAAATAAGCTTTAACGATATCCTTGGAACTGATGAGGACGATATATTAGACAAATTAAACACTAAAATACAAATAACTAAGCTATACAACGCCATACGTACACTATTAACTGAACGGGAGCAGACAGTTATTATCAAGCGTTTCGGTTTAGGGGTGGAGCCCTCTAAGACCCAGCGAGAAGTGGCTAAAGAACTTGGGATCAGTCGTTCATATGTCTCGAGAATTGAAAAAAAAGCTATACAAAAGCTTAAAGAAGCCTTTCCTGAAGAATGTAATGCGATTGGAATCAGCGATAAATAGCATCTAACATTTTATTAAAAATAGGTACCGCTGATTTCCTTCCCGAACCCCCGTTTTCTATAAAAACAGTAATAATATATTCAGGGATATTGCTAGGCGTAAAAGCTGTGAACCAACTATGCACCGTATGTTTTCCATGATGAGTTGCCTCAGCCGAGCCTGTTTTACCTGCTGCACTAAGACCTTCTTTTAAATCCAAGTTGTCGGCAGTTCCACTTTTAACAGTCTCTGCCATCATATCTTTAATAGCCCGTGCCGTTTGTCTGGAAATAATTCTTTTAGGCAATTGTTTGGGATATAAAACCTTTCCCCTTAAACCTTCTATAGTTGCCTCTATTAACAATAACTTTGAATCTAAGCCATCATTTGCAATTGTTTTAGTGATACGTGCCACTTGAGCAGGTGTAATTAATAACTTTCCCTGACCAATTGCCAGATTCCCTATTCCTGCCCCTAAACAATCCTGCAAATCAGGAAGGTTTCCTGCCGACTGGGAAGAAAATCCACTTACCGGCCTATCTAGCATTCCGAAATCCCTCGCATATTTTAAGATAAGCTCTGCGCCTACCATCTCACCAAGTTGTATAAAAACAGCATTGCAGGATTTGGAAAAAGCCTCATGTAAGCTAATTTCACCATGCCCCTCCGGGCCTCCTGTTGAGCATCTAAATTTATGGCCATTTATTTCATGATAACCATTACAAACAAACCTACTATCAGGAGCCACAATACCCTCTCCCAGCCCAGCAGCAATTACAATTATTTTAAATATAGAGCCCGGTGGATATTGGCAATTCATAGATTTATTTAAAAACTCTTCCCCGCTGCTTTCAAGATATTTTACAATCTGCTTGGGACTATATGAGGGGCTGCTGGCAGAAGCTAGAATATTTCCTGTTGCTGCTTCTACCACTATTATTGCACCGCTTTCATTAGCCTCCTCCAAAATCTTCTCAGCCGCCCTTTGGATATCAAGGTCTAAAGTCGTTACAATCCCCCATTCATGGTTATCTCCTTTGATGTCTATCCCAAGACCCCGTATCAAGTAGCCATGTCCGTCAAATTTCCCATAATAGTTCCTATCTACTGAAGATAAAATCGAATCATACTCCTTTTCAATCCCGCAAGCGCCCGAATCATCTGAATGATTTACATACCCTATTACATGAATTGCGGGCTGGTCATCACTATATCTTTGTCTAGTCTTTATTACAATAGCCCCATAGTCACCTATGAGCTTATCGTACACTCCTTTATCTAGGACGCTGCTGCTGTATACATAATATCTTTCATTTGAATCGTTTATTTTCTGGGCATTAATATCTTCTAAAAGCGATAAGGCCTCATGGTCAATTTTCCGCTTTTCAATTAAATATATTAAACATTCCTCCATTCCAGTCAAATAATTACCCTTTCTATCATAAATATTACCTCTAGCTGTTATACCTGATATTAATGCCGTAGATTGCTGTATAGCTATTTCTTTATACTTCTTTCCGTCTATAATAGATATAGACACTAATCGTCCAACACAGGCTGTAAGTAACAGCGTAAATATTACACTTAAGACTATTAAGCGCCTCTTCATATGTGACTGAATCTCCTTTCAATATAATATGCTTGACTATAAACTGAAAAATTATGCTATAATTGAGGCATTATGATTCTGACAGGAGTGATTTAGCTATGGCCATTATTAGACCTTTCGCCGCTATAAGACCAGCTCAAGAATATGCAGAAAAGATGATTTCGGTACCTTATGATGTAATCGACCGTAATGAA
>JAAYHT010000281.1 GCA_012735285.1 Clostridiales bacterium
TCCAAGATACGGCCCATGCGTTCTTTTAGTCTGTCCTTCTTCTCTATTGAAAGCTTTTTCATAAACCCTTCATAGCTAGACCTTATGCGAGTTGCCGCCTGTTCAAATAAATGATCTGACTGGACGATAAGTTCAGCAGGAAATATTTCTATGGTACTCACACTGCTGATTGATCTTTGGGTAAGGGGATCAAAATAGCGGATGGAATCCACTTCAATATCAAAGAATTCGATTCTGCAGGGATATTCTTTGTCGGGAGGAAATACATCTAAAATCCCTCCCCTTATGCTATACTGCCCCTTGGCTTCTACAGACCCGACCCTCTCATAACCCATATAGCTTAGCTGCCTCTTAAGCTGTTCAATATCCTTTGAGTCTTCTAAAGAAAGGTTAATGCTGTGTTTTACGAAAAGGCTTTTAGGCGCTAGTTTTTTCACGGAACCCAAAGCCGAAGTGATAACAATACACTCCTCCCCTTTTACCAGTGGTATAAGGGCGGAAAGGCGTTCTAGCAACAGGTCATGGCTCTTTGCATCATAAGTAATCCTGGATTGTTCTTCTTCAGGAAGCAGCAATACCTTTTTGTCAACAAAAAAAGGCAGGTCTTCCGCAAGCCTTTTTGCCCGAGCATGGGAAGATGCCACAACCAAAACTTGTCCGCATCTTTGCTCGGCAATTACACCAGCAATTTTTGCCGATCTGCTATCCGAAATACCTGATATATTTACTATCCCTCTTGCACTTTTAGCTATTTGTTTTATACGCTGGAAAGGTTCCCTGCCTCCCTTTTCAATCATTTTTGTTACAATCCTTTTGCTCCAATTGTTTTTCCATGTCCTTATCACTAGCATTATATTCGTTCATTGCGCGGTCTATGCCCTTTTCAAGTATGCATTCCAACGCTTCTACTGCTCTGCTAATGCTCTTTTGCATGATTTTTTTATCTTCTTTTTTGAACCCGCCTATTACATAGTCAGTAAGCCGCATGCGCCCTTTATCTTCCCCGCCTATGCCAATTTTCACACGAGGGAAATTATCGTCCTGTATATCATAGATTATCGAGCGCATCCCATTGTGGGTTCCTGCGCTGCCCCTCTTTCTTATTCGAATCCGTCCCATAGGTATGTCCACATCGTCATATACGGCTATTAGATTTTGTAAATCTATTTTATAGTACGACAGGACTTCTCTGACGCTGTTCCCAGACAGATTCATGTATGTTTGCGGTTTTACTAACAAGACTTTTTGGCCGGAGATAATACCTTCCCCGACCAAAGCTTTGTGTTTTATTCTATTAATTTTTATACCGTGTTTTTCTGCCAGGAGATCTAAGGTTATGAAACCAACATTGTGCTTGGTGTTTTCATACCTTCTGCCCGGATTGCCTAGTCCTACAATAATATACATAGCCCTAATCAAATAACCTGCTTATTGAATCGTTTGTAAATATTCTTATCATAGCCTCAGCAAACAGCGGGGCTACTGATAATATGGTGATATTATCCAACCTCTTATGCTCAGGCACAGGAATTGTATTCAAAACTACTAATTCTTTAATGGCTGACTCTTTTATACGCTGTATGGCCGGCCCCGATAAGACGGGATGTGTCGCACAAGCATATACTTCCTTGGCTCCTAATTCTTTTAAAGCGTTAGCTGCATTGCAAATAGTCCCTGCAGTATCTATCATATCATCAATTAAAATAGCATTCTTACCTTCGATATCCCCGATAATATTCATGATCTCGGATACATTGGCTTTAGGTCTCCTCTTGTCAACTATCGCAATGGGAGCATCTAGTGGATGAGCCATATTTCTTGCCCTTACTACACTTCCGTGATCAGGAGAAACTATTACAAGATCATCTAGCCGCTTTTCTTTAAAATATTTTACTAATATAGGTACACCTAATAAGTGATCTACAGGGATATTGAAATATCCTTGTATCTGAGCTGCGTGAAGGTCCATTGTAACTACCCTATCAGCACCCGCAGCACTGATAATATCGGCTACTAGTTTGGCTGTGATAGGGTCTCTGGCCTTGGCCTTCCTATCCTGTCTGCCGTAACCATAGTAGGGTATTACCGCATTGATCCTTCCAGCTGATGCTCGTTTCATAGCATCTATCATGATTAGCAATTCCATCAGATTGTCATTTACGGGATCGCAGGTGGATTGAACTATATAAGTGTCGATACCCCTGACCGTTTCCCAAAGATTGACAGAAATTTCGCCGTCACTAAACTTGCTGACAGTTGATCTGCCAAGAGGTTTACCCATAATTGATGCTATCTCCTCAGCTAATTCCATATGGGAATTACCTGCAAATATCTTAAAATCAGCTAACGCACCATTTCTCATATCCTTTCCATTGCCTCCATTCCTACTACTTTTTCTCTTTTATTATACCCCGTCTTTCGACCCATCCTTCAATGAATACTTCTTTTTCTCTGCCTATGCATAGCGAGCCTTCCGGAACATCTTTTGTAACAGTGGTTCCGGCAGCCACATATGCCCTTTTACTGATAGTTACTGGCGATATGATGTTAGTATTGCAACCTATAAAAGCACCATCCTCAACTGTTGAACGGTGCTTATTTATGCCATCATAATTAACGAATATAACACCACAGCCTAAATTCACACCCTCACCTATATCTGAATCACCTATGTAAGTCAGATGTGATGCCTTTGAGCCCTTTCCTACTGTAGAGTTTTTCACTTCTACAAAATCTCCTATCTTGACATCCTCACCTATTTTACTATTGGGTCTTAAGTAAGCAAAGGGGCCAATTTTGCTTCCTTTTCCTACTTCGCTGTCTACAATAACGGAAAATTGTATGCTGACTTCGTCCGAAATCTTACTGTTCTCGATTCTGCTATTCTGGTCGATAACACAGTTTTTGCCGATTACCGTATTGCCCTTTAACACAACGCCAGGACCTATGAAAGTACCTTCACCTATAACTACTGTTTCATCTATATATGCGTTTTTCCAATCTAGAAATCTTACCCCTGATTCTATATGCTTTAAATTGATTCTTAGCCTGTCTTGTTCTTTCTTGCTCTCTTCCTGCAGTATACGTTCAATGGTATCATTCTTTTGAACCATCACTAATATTCCCCTTTATAGTTTACTTCAAATTAAGTATAACACCTATGACTATCATCGGCAACAATTCATATTTTATAACAAAGGATCTATAATAAATGTTGGGGTAACCGAGTAATCGGAAGCTCCAACATTTTATTTTGTATAAAAAAAGTAGAGCATAGATAGAAAATCCTGTAAGATTAAGTTGCAACACAAAACCAAAAGGA
>JAAYHT010000282.1 GCA_012735285.1 Clostridiales bacterium
CGATAGTATTAAAATGTACGCTTCCAAATATGTTTTCTTTCTTCATTTTTATCTATCTTTTTGTGATTAGTTGTCCTTGAGGGGGATATTAATATATGATATAATATTTCGCTAGAGTTGTGAAGCCAGATTAGTCGAGATTGGGGAAATATTATGGAAAAACCGAAGCTATTACTACACAGCTGTTGTGGCCCCTGCAGTACTTCTGTATTGGAAAGACTGTTGGATGATTATAATATTACGGTTTTTTTCTATAATCCAAATATTACCGATCCTGAGGAGTATGAGAAGCGCAAAGCTTCTCAGATATATTTTCTAAAAGGTTATGGGAAATCCATAGACTTTTTGGTAGGGGATTATGACGTAGAGAATTTCTACGAAGAAGTTAAGGGTTTGGAAAATGAGCCCGAGGGCGGGAGACGTTGTATAAAATGCTTTCGCTTAAGATTAAAGAAAACAGCCGAGATGGCAAAATCATTAGGTATTAAAAACTTCAGCACGACTCTTTCGGTAAGCCCACATAAGAGCTACCAGGATATTAAAGCAATTGGTTCTGAATTAGAAGGAGTAGATTTAATTTTTATAAAAGAAGATTTTAAAAAGAAAGACGGGTTTTCACGCTCTATTCAGTTATCTAAAGAATATGGACTTTACCGACAGAGATACTGTGGTTGTGAATTTTCAAAAACTAAATAAGGAGAGCAATTAGATGGGAAAATTAATTCTACCAAAGGGTTACAAATCGCCGCTTGGGATAATGGAAACACAAAGAGCAATCAAGAAAATAAAGGATTTCTTTCAACAGGAATTAGCTTATGGGCTTGAGCTAAGAAGAGTATCAGCACCATTGGTTGTAGACCCCGAAAAAGGTTTGAACGACAATTTAAGTGGTGTAGAAAGAACAGTTTCTTTTACAATTAAAGATATGAACGAAAAAGTAGCCGAAATCCCCCAGTCCTTAGCAAAATGGAAAAGGCTGGCGCTTGCCCGCTATAAGATAGAACCGGGTAAAGGAATATATACTGATATGAATGCAATCAGAAGGGACGAGGAACTGGATAATCTGCATTCAATCTATGTGGATCAATGGGATTGGGAGAAGGTAATTAAAAAAGAAGATAGAACAGAGGAATATTTAAGACAAACAGCAGAGACAATCTATATTGCTGTAAAAAACCTTGGGGATTATGTAAACAGGCTGTATAAGGAAATAAGAACTGAACTTCCAAATGAACTATTTTTTATTACAACCCAGGAACTTGAGGACATGTATCCTGATCTGACTCCCCATGAAAGAGAGGATGCAATCGCCAAGGAAAAGAAGGCAGTCTTTTTAATGAAAATTGGTGACACATTAGCTTCTGGGAGAAAGCATGATGGAAGGGCACCCGACTATGATGATTGGAATCTGAACGGAGATATAATTCTTTGGAATGAAATATTAGAGACAGCCTTTGAGATTACCTCAATGGGTATCCGCGTAGATAGGGAGGCTTTGCTCAGACAATTAAAACTAGCAGGAGCTGAAGAGCGCAAGGAGCTGGAGTTCCATAAGATGATAATAAATGAAGAGCTGCCCTATTCAGTGGGTGGCGGCATCGGCCAATCGAGACTTTGTATGTATTTCCTAAGAAAGGCTCATATTGGCGAGGTGCAATCTTCAATGTGGCCTGAAGAAATGATTAAGATCTGTGAAGAAAATGATATCTATCTTCTTTAAAACCTATTGGTGAGATTAATGGAATATGTAAAAGTTGTTATTGACAACAGCAGTGATAAAACGGATAGACTCTATACGTACGGGACAGAGATCACCGGGCTAAAGCCTGGGGACAAGGTTTCGGTTCCCTTTGCCAAAGGAAACAGGATAAGGGATGCCTATGTTCACACAATAATAGATGAACCTGATATTGATACTAAAGAACTAAAATATATAGTTTCAAAAGATGAAGAGCTTTCCTTATCCCCTTCTATAATCCAAGTAGCAGATTGGATGAAGGAGCGTTATTTTTGCAGATATATAGATGCTATTAAATGTTTTGCCCCACCGGGAAAGCCACCCAAGAAAAAGATTGAACAACCAATTAGTGATGAAAATAATTTCGTCCCTGAGGACTTGCCTGAGTTAACGGATGAACAGGCTTCGGCATTCATGAGAATTAAAGAAGCCATAGACGAAAAAATACATAAGGTTTTCCTTATTCATGGGGTGACTAGTAGTGGAAAGACTGAAGTCTATATGAGGGCTGCAGCTGAGTGTATAGAGCAGGGAAAGGCAGTGATAATGCTTGTTCCGGAAATTTCACTGACAACTCAAACTATTGAGCGTTTCTTAAATAGATTTGGATCTGATCAAATTGCTGTCTTACACAGCAAATTAACCAGGGCTCAACGCTATAACGAGTGGCTGCGCATAAAACAGGGTGAAGTGAAGATTGTTATTGGAGCAAGATCGGCTGTATTTGCTCCTTTTGATAATATTGGGGCAATCATAATTGACGAAGAACATGAGACCACATATAAGTCAGATATGACACCAAAATATGATACGATAGAAGTAGCTATTCAACGGGCTAGAGTAAGCAATGCTGTCGTTTTATTAGGCAGCGCTACTCCGTCATTAATTTCGACCTATAAATCAGAAAATGGCAGCTATGAGCGGTTGCTTATGACTAGAAGATATAACGAGGCTCCTTTACCCTCTGTTAAGATTGTGGATATGAGGGAGGAGCTAAAGAATGGCAACAAGAGCATATTCAGTTTGGAGCTATATCACCAAATAGAGAGGTGCTTAGAGGAAAAGAGACAGGTAATCTTATTCCTAAATAGAAGGGGCTATTCAACTTTTCTTTCCTGCAGGTATTGCGGGTATGTAATGCGCTGCGATGAATGTAGCATATCGTTGACTTATCACAAATCAAGAAAAGAAGTTGTATGTCATTTCTGCGGCAACAGAAAAGAGGTACCTAAAACCTGTCCTGAATGTAAAAGTAGATACATAAAATACTTTGGAACAGGAACTGAAAAGGTAGAGGAATTGGCCTTGCAAGTTTTCCCCAATGCTGAGATAGATCGGCTTGATTTGGATACATCTCAGAAAAGGGGAAGTATAGATAGAATTATAGGTAGGTTTGCAAAAGGAAAGACAGATATCCTGATAGGCACACAACTTGTTGCAAAGGGACTAGACTTTGCAAATGTGGGTTTGGTTGGTATAATCTCAGCTGATATTTCACTTAACATACCTGACTACAGGTCGCCTGAGAGAACCTTCCAACTGATAACCCAGGCAGCAGGAAGGGCAGGCAGAGGTGAGGAACCGGGTAAAGTGATTATTCAAACATACACACCTGAACACTATGCGATACAATCCGCTGCGGTTCAAGATTACTACCGTTTTTATAAAACCGAGATTGCAATAAGAAAAAGTTTAGGATATCCTCCCTTTAGCGATTTGATCCAGCTTATCATATCAGCTGAAGATGAAGAACTAACTAGGAATATTTCCGAAGAGATTAAAGAAGCATTTTTGAGGCGTGTGGGAACAATACACAAGGATTATATTCTAGGGCCAAAACCTGCGCCTATGAATAGGATCAAAGAGCTTTATAGATATCAAATGTTGATTAAATGTTTCCCTCAACATTGGGAATTATATAAAGAAGCGCTTAAAAACATTAAAACAATGGTAGTAAAAAATAAGGGAAAAGTATTTATTTCAATTGATGTTAACCCATATGGATTTTTGTAGAAGGAGTAGACAAGATGGCATTAAGAAACATTGTATTAGAAGGGGACGAAATATTAAATAAGCGTGCTAGAGAAGTCACGGTAATAAATGATAGAATTCTAATCACATTAGATGATATGCTAGAGACAATGAGGGAAAATAATGGATTGGGAATAGCAGCCCCTCAGGTAGGAATTCTGAGGAGGATGTTCATTGTTGAAGTGGATGATCAACTAATTGAGATAATTAATCCGGAAATTGTTGAAACTAGGGGAGAACAACAGGTGGAAGAAGGTTGTCTAAGTGTACCTGGACTAGTTGGTACAGTTGAGAGACCTGAGTATGTTAAAATGACAGGCTTAAACAGAAAAGGTGAGAAGATAGAAATTGAAGGCACAGGATTGCTTGCCGTTGCTCTTTCCCATGAATATGATCATTTAGAAGGAATCCTATTTACCCAAAAAGCAACTGAAATAAGGGATGCTTTTGTGGAAGAAGATATAGAGGAATAAAAGAATAGAGGTTGAGCGCATGAATATTGTTTACATGGGAACACCTGATTTCGCTGTACCTGCGTTAAGGCGGATCCATGAAGAGGGACACAATATAAAACTCGTAGTTACCCAGCCTGACAGACCTAGAGACAGGGGTAAAAAACTAAGACCAACACCGGTTAAGGTCATAGCCGAAGAATTGGGGATTCCCGTTTGTCAGCCGGATAGGATAAAGAACAACGATGAGTTCTTGGATAAGCTAAAAGAAATTGCTCCAGACCTAATAGTTGTAGTTGCTTATGGCAAGATCCTGCCTAAAGAGATTCTTGATATCCCTAAATATGGGTGTATTAACATCCACGCTTCCATTCTGCCTAAATATAGGGGGCCTGCACCGATACAGCATGCTATTCTTTCAGGAGATTCAGAGACGGGAGTAACACTCATGTATATGGCTGAAGGAATGGATACAGGGGATATGATAGATACAAGGACTACTTTAATCGACAAGAAAACGGCTGGAGAGTTGCATGATGAGTTGGCAATACTTGGTGCTGAAATGTTGATAGATAATTTGACCGATTTAAAGTCTGGAGAAGCAAAGAGGATCAAACAGGATGAGTCCTTGGCAACTTACGCGCCAATGATTTATAAAAAAGATGGTTTAATTGATTTTAATAAGTCACCGGTAGAGATAGAAAGACAAATTAGAGCTATGACACCTTGGCCAGGAGCCTACACCTTCTATAAAGGAGAGCAGATGAAGGTCATATCTGCCCATCCACATGAATCTGATGAAAAAGAGGATAAACAACCAGGAACTATTAGCTATGTTGGGCCGGAAGGTATAGGTATAGTTACTAAAGATGGATTATTATTGGTTACAGAAATCCAGATGCCTGGTAAGCGAGCAATGAAAGTTTCCGAATTTTTAAAGGGGAATAAAATTGAAATTGGAACAGTATTGGGTTAATATATAGAAAACAGCCTAACTGGGGAAGAGGAAACCTAATGGACTCAAATAGAAGAACAGCCTTTTTTACTCTAAAAGATATTGAAGAAAACAGTGCCTTTTCAAACTTGGCGCTAAATTACCATATCAAAGTAGGCAAGCCAAAATCGACTGATTTTGTTAGAAGGCTTGTTTACGGTGTTCTAGAGAATAAAATCTACCTAGATTATATTATTCAACACTATATCAAAACAGCGGTCGAGGAATTAGATGTTAATGTCAAGACTCTTCTCCGAATGGGAATCTATCAGATCGAATTTATGGATTCGGTGCCAGAATACGCCGCTGTTACAGAGAGCGTTAAATTAGCTAAAAGATATAGCAAAGGGCGGGAAGGGTTTATCAATGCAGTGCTTCGTAACTACATAAGGACGAAGGATAAAGTTAAGTTCCCTGATCGCGATGAAGATATAGTTAAATTCCTTTCTATTAAATATTCCTATGCACCATGGATTATTCGTTTATGGCTTGATCAATTTGACATCTCATTTTTAGAGGAGCTGCTTGAAGCTGGAAATCAAATTGCGGATTTGGTTATAAGGCCTAATTTACTTAAACTCAATAAAAAGAAGCTTAGGAAACTACTCGAAGACAAAGGATATATTGTTGAAGATGGTTACTTGGCAAAAAACGCTCTTCATGTAAAAGGTGAAGATTTATTAGAAGACAGCTTATACAAAGATGGCATGTTTTCTGTGCAGGATGAGAGTTCAATGATTGCTGTTGAATTTCTGGATCCAAAACCTAATGAGGTTGTGATTGATGTATGTGCAGCGCCAGGTGGGAAATCGATCTATGCAGCGGAATTGATGGATAATAAGGGGGAAGTGATTGCTCAGGACATATACAAGAAAAAGCTTGGCTTGATAGAAAAAGATGCTGAAAGGAATGGCATTACAATAATAAGTACGAGAAACTGGGATTCTACAAGAGCAGATTCTAAGCTATTAGGGAAGGCTGATAGGGTAATAGTAGATGCCCCATGTTCAGGCTTGGGGGTAATAAGAAGAAAACCAGAGATAAAGTATAAGGACAATGAAATGGCTGTTAAGGATTTGCCTAAAAAACAGCTGAGTATCTTAACTGCATCTTCCAGATATGTAAAGAACAATGGTATACTATTATACAGCACTTGTACCATCAACAGGGAAGAGAATCAGAATGTTGTAAATGAATTTATTAAGTACAATAAAACATTTGAAATAGAAGACAGCATACAGCTTTTCCCCAACATTAATGGTACAGACGGTTTCTATATCTGTAAAATGAGACGAAGGCCATAACGGTGATTCATTATGCAAAATGTAACTTGTAAAACGGATAAAGGCAAAATAAGACAAAATAACGAAGACTCTCTGCTTTGTATAGAAGAGAAAAACTTTTATATGGTTGCTGATGGAGTTGGTGGACACAATTCAGGAGAGCTGGCAAGCAAGCTGGCTGTAGATTATGTAAGAGACTATATCACCAACAATCCAATAATATCTGATGATGATACTTATTTAATGAATTATTTTCTAGAATGTTTAAGCGAAGTAAATGCTATAATTTATGAGAGAGCTTCAAAAAATATAGAAGATCAAGGGATGGCTACTACAGCAGCTCTACTTTATATTAGAAACAATAAAGCCTATGTAGTAAATGTTGGTGACAGCAGGGCTTATCTTGCTAGAGACGGTGAACTGATACAAATAACCGAAGATCATACTTATGTAAATGAGCTTTTGAAGCGAGGCTCAATTTCTGCTGAAGAGGCTAAAGACCATCCAAAAAGAAATATGATTACACGTGCCTTAGGTAGCAAAGAAAGTATCGAACCTGATTTCTATAAATTCGATATATACAAAGGAGATATAATACTGCTTTGCACCGATGGGTTATATAACGAAATAGATGTAAACGAAATCAATAGTTTAATAACAAATTCTACCGATACCAGCACTATAGCACATGAACTTATAAAAAGGGCTAATGAGCAAGGCGGAAACGATAACATCACGGTTATCTGTGTAGAAATATAGAAACTAAAAAGGAGAAGACCATGAGCAGTAGAACACTCGCCGGAAGGTATGAGCTACTTGAGAGAATAGGTGACGGCGGAATGGCAGTGGTTTATAAAGCCAGAGATAAACTTCTAAACCGCTACATTGCCGTTAAAATATTAAAACCAGAATTCACTAAGGATATAAAGTTTATTGAAATATTTCGCAGGGAGTCCCAGGCAGCTGCCGGCTTATCCCATCCTAATATAGTAAATATTTATGATGTAGGCAGAGAGGGAAACATCAATTATATAGTAATGGAGCTAATCGAGGGAAAAGCACTCTCTGATGTAATTAAAGAAAAAGGTGCGTTAAAACCGCGTGAAGCAGTTATTATTGCAAAGCAGATTGCTTCCGCTTTAAGTCGTGCCCATAAGAACCACATTATACATAGGGATATAAAACCTCACAACATCTTGCTTACCAAAGATGGAAATGCTAAAATCACCGATTTTGGTATTGCCAAAGCTGTTAAAACCGGAACTATAGCTGGCAATACTGGTATGATTATGGGTTCAGTCCATTATTTCTCCCCAGAACAGGCCAGAGGCGGATATGTAGATGAAAAATCAGATATATACTCCTTAGGTATTGTGCTTTATGAAATGCTTACGGGTAAAGTTCCTTTTGATGCGGACAATCCTGTTGCAGTTGCAATGAAACATATAAAAGAGGATATAATACCTCCTTCAAAGCTTGTGCCAGAAATCCCAGCTGAAGTAGAAGAAATAGTATTAAAAGCCACAAGCAAAATTCAAATCAACCGCTATAAAACTGCGGATGAAATGGTGGAGGCTTTGAACAATGCCCTTCCAAGCACAATTGGTATAAGCTCCAATCCGATGATTAAAGAAAAACCTAAGCAGGATCAAAAGACACAGTCTGATAAAATAGAAGGAGAAGAAGACTTGAGAGGTAAGAAGAAAAAAAGGTTTAAAATAAATAAGGTTAAGCTTGCAGCTATAGTCTTAGCCCTTATCTTAGCTTTTCCTGCAAGCCAGTTAATACTAACAGCTATACAAGCTGGATCAGCACCCACAGAGGTTGAGGTTATAGATGTAACAGGATTGGATGTAGAAGAAGCAACCAAACGACTCAATGAAATAGGCTTGGAACTTGAAGTTGGCAATGAGGTTGTAAGTGACGAATATGAAGAGGGATTGATTGTTTCCCAGGATCCTTTGCCGGAGATGATAGTAAAGACAGGTAAGACTGTAATTGTCAATGTAAGTAAAGGACCTATGGATGTTACTATACCAAATGTTATTGGCAAAACTCTTAGCGATGCTGTTTTCTTAATTGAGAGTTTTGGATATACAAAAGGCGGAGTTTCTGAAGAATATAGTCAAATGCCAAAAGGCGTTGTTATTAGGCAATCACCTAAGGCAGGTACAAATGCAGACAAGGGCACAAGTGTAAGCTTGGTAGTTAGCTTAGGTGAAGAAATAAAGAGAACTACTGTACCAAATTTGATTGGACTCGAAGTAGATGAAGCTAAGCAAGCTATCGAAAACGCTGGCTTGTCATTGGGTAAAATCTCTTATGCTCCAAGTGAAATATATGCTAAGAATTTTGTTATGGATCAGAGCATCAGATCAGGAGAAGAGGTTGAATTAGGTACACCGATAAGCATTACAGTTAGCGAAGGAATAGAGCAAAGTGTTTCTAAGGATATAAATATTACGATTGATTATACTGATGCAGTAAACGAGGTATTCTATTTAACAGTGATGGTATCTGATAGCACTGGTGTTTATACACCAATAAACTATGAGCAAAGAGTCAAAAGCAATGGTTCTGAAGTATTTACTGTGACAGGCAGCGGAAAAGGCAGTATTAAAATATACTTTGATAATGCTTTAGTTAAAGAGTACGTTGTTGATTTTGACACTGGAGAGTTTATTTAATGCAGGGAATCATTGTTAAAGGAATTGCAGGCTTCTATTATGTAGAAACCGAAGAAGGCATCTATCAGTGTAAAGCAAGGGGTATATTCCGGAAAGATGGCATTATCCCTCGTGTTGGTGATAATGTCATCATTGAGGCTATCGATGAAGAAGAAGCGGTGATCAATGAAATTTTACCGAGAAAGAATGAATTCATTCGCCCTCCTATTGCTAATGTAGACTGTTTCATAATCGTAATTGCTGCTAAACAGCCTGACCCTAACATGTCAATATTGGATAAGTTCTTGGTGATGGCAGAGTTGTACCATACTGATGTGGTTATATGTGTTAATAAAATTGACTTGGTAGAAAGGGAAGAACTTGAGCTATTTAAAGAAATCTATCAACCGATTTATCCATTAGTATTTGTTAGCGGCAAAACAGGACAGGGAATTAAGGATTTAGAAGATCTAATCATAGATAAAAAAAGTGCATTAGCTGGGCCATCGGGAGTAGGGAAATCTACAATTTTAAACAAGATTATTGGAGAAAAAATAGCCGAAACCGGGGAAGTCAGCCATAAGACAAAAAGAGGCAAGAATACCACCCGACATGTGGAACTATATTCTCTTAAAAATGGAGGTATGATCTTCGATACTCCGGGCTTCACATCATTTGATGATCTTGAAGCTGAAGAAGATGAGCTATCATACCTTTATCCTGAAATGCAGCCCTATTTATCCAAGTGCAGATATGATGACTGCAGACATCTTGCTGAACCTGATTGCGAGGTTCAAAAAGCAGTTAAGGAAGGCAAAATTCATGAATCGAGATATGATTCATATGTAAAACAAATAAAAGAAATTCAAGAAAAGAGGAAGTACTAATGTATCAACTAGCCCCGTCGATTTTATCAGCTGATTTTTCAAAATTAGGAGAAGAGGTCAGTGCTGTTGAAGAAGCAGGAGCCCATATAATCCACATCGATATTATGGATGGACACTTTGTACCAAATATATCATATGGACCGGCAGTTATGAAAAGCCTTTTAGGTAAAACGAAGCTGCCCTTTGATGTTCATCTGATGATCGAAGATCCTGACAAATATATTAAAGAATTCGTCACAGAGAATACCAAATACATTTCTGTACATGCAGAGGCCTGTGTTCATCTTCATAGGACCTTGCAGTATATAAAAAGTTTTGGAGTTGAAGCAGGTGTAGCTTTAAATCCTTCCACACCTCTTAATGTACTCGAATATGTTATCAATGATTTAGATATGGTTTTAATAATGTCGGTTAACCCTGGTTTTGGGGGACAAAGCTTTATACCATCAGCTTTGGACAAGGTAAAACAACTTAAAAAATTAAAAGACGAATTAAACCCCAATCTTGTAATTGCCATAGACGGAGGAATAACCTTAAATAACGTTAAGGAAATTGTAGATGCAGGTGTTAACCTTGTAGTAGCAGGTTCATCAGTTTTCGGTGCACCTGACATTAAAGAAAGAGTAAAAGAGTTTTTGAGTCTATAAGCTATGTAATTGTCATGAGGAGAGCCATGCTCCTCTTTTTTTTATTCAATAAAGTAAAATAATGTAAAAATAGGTTGACAAAGGAAAATATTTACTGTATCATCTATTTACAAAATATGGTAACGATTGGAGGGGCCAGTGTGAAGCGAGCCAGAATTATTCTAGGACTATTGCTTGTTGTAGGTGCAATTCTTGCCCTGATTTACTGGGAGTTAAATGGGCGGGAAAAGGTTCTAATGGATCAGGTTTTAGTAGCAAAAGAAACAATACTACCCGGTACATTGGTAACACGAGAAATGTTCATGGAATCGGGGATATTGGAGGAGAATAGAATTGAGGGAGCCTTGGAGCCAAATAGATTGAATGAGGTTTTAGGGAAAATAGCAAATCAAAAGATAATAAAGAATGCTCAGATTACCGATGAGTATTTTATTGATAGCAAATTTTACCTAAATAAAGAAGAATCAGTATTTAAAATACTTCCTGAGTGGATATATTTAAACAGCAGTTCACTTAGAAGAGGAGATTATGTAGATATATATGAATTTGGTAATTCAACCAAGATAGGTACATATAGGGTGGCTTTTGTAAAGGACCAAAATGATATTGAAGTAAGGGATGCTAATCAAAAAAGCTCATCCATACTGGATAGAACGGATTCTACATCGATAATCAGCCATATTGAAATCATTACGGATTTAAAGGGATATGAACAAATATTAGAAAGTGTTCAAAGTACAACATTTGCCGGGCTCTTAATTGTGCAAAGAGGGGAGAATACAAATTGAGTCAGATGTTTGTTTTTCATGGAGCAGATTCAAAGGTAGGAACAACGATGATTTCACAGTCTGTGGCAGAAATAATAGCGGAGAATCTCAAAGACAAAAGAATACTCTTTACATCTCTGAATGGAAGGTCAAATAATCTATATGTTGATCGTATAGGAGAGTCAATAGAGGGGATAAAGCTATACTTGGATAATAAAGTTCTTTCAAAGAAAGAACTTACAGACTGTCGACAAAGTCCGCTTTTTCAAGCGGATTTTTGTTATGTAGAAGCTTGTAAACCAGATAAAAAATTGGTACAATAAGTCATAGAAATATTGAAATTCCAGGGCTTTAGGAGGATTTA
>JAAYHT010000030.1 GCA_012735285.1 Clostridiales bacterium
ACTGGTGGGAAGAGGATATTCAGGATGACCCCTCTCCATCACCATTATGAATTGACATAATCTTTGCTGTTGTTGAAGCCTTCATGTCTGCATCAAGAATATAAATCTCCAGGGTTTCTAAGAGCTGATTTCTCTTGCTTTCTCCAATCTTCTTAAAGGGTGTCAAAAGATCTATGTAATATTTTTTAACCATGCCACCCTTTAGAGAAATATGAATGCAGTTACTTGCTAAGGCTAGTTCATACTTTGTGAAAACATTCTTATGAGGGAATATATAATGAATAAATGGCCAAGTTTCATTTATTTGCTGAAAGGCATCAGCCGCACCTTCAACGCTGTCTATCCCATTGAAATAAAATACTTCTTTAGCGCCGGAATCTAAAAGATAGTCACAAAGGTAATTCCAGTTTTGCTCTTCAGGCAACGAATTCTTGTTTTCTAAAATAACAGCGCTGATTTCATTGCCATCGGCAATCTTTAGAATGCGCAGCCCAGTTTGCTTTTCAAATTTTGATATTACTTTAAATCCAGCTTCCTTTTCCAGCCCTCCGACATAAAGCACCGCTTTGATATTTTTGTTACTGAACTCGGCCTCTTCCTTTAATGTATTGGCTAGTCCTTTGTTCCCGCGCCTTAAGGCTTTTACAAACTCCGCAGTAACATCTCTTATTGGGCTGTATTTCCACATACCCATGGCGAGTTCCAAAATTTCGGCCAACCTTTTTATATCTTCCTGTGAATAAGAGTTTTCATTGTCAACTAGCATTAAATAATATTTCTTTCCGTCTATCTTCACAGGACCCCAGTAAGTAAGTATCCCTTCTACATCTATCGAAGTAAAACGACCGTCAATACCTTTCTCTATACCTTTTCTTACCACTTCATCGACGGTTTTCATATGCCTGGTTTCTACGGTAAAAACCGGGTTAAAATCATCGCTGAGCAGCACAAACTGAAAATTATTATTAATAGCTGCCTCCCTAGCGGCAGCTTGAAAACTCCCATGCTTCTCAAAGTTGAGCAGGTGATAAATAGTGTTATTAATAAGGTCGTTCGAAAAGGTCTCGCCCATAGGTATTAATCATCCTTTTCATCAGTATCATCATCTATCTCATATTCATAAGCATAGTCTTCTTCGTCGTCATCATCTTCTTCGTCTTCTTCCTCAGCTGCAAGTTCTGCCAAATGTTCTGCTGCCTCTTTAGCGTTATTGGCTTCAATATACCGTTCTTTTTCCCTGGTATCTGCGATTAGTTCTTCTGCAGTTTTCTCCCCGGTAAACAGCTGCTCGAATTGTTCTCCATCCAGAGTTTCTAGTTCTAGTAGAACTTCTGCTACCAGGTGGAGTTTATCTATGTTCTCAGTCAGCAGTCTCTCTGCCTCTGAAAAAGCATTTTCTATAATAACCCTTATCTCTTCATCAATTTCTTTTGCTATTTCTTCAGAATAGTTCTTTCTCGTGGAAAGATCCTTACCAAGGAAAACCTCTTCTGAAGAACTATAGCTTACAGGACCCAGTCTGTCACTCATCCCGTATTTTACAACCATATTGCGGGCTATTTCTGTAGCCCTTTCTAAATCATTGCTAGCACCTGTACTAATATCATTTAAAGTCAATTTTTCTTCTACACGACCGCCTAAAAGATGAATGATTTGCTCTTGCATTTTAGTCTTGGTAATGTAGTATTTATCTTCTTTAGGCAGTATCATAGTAAAGCCGCCAGCCATCCCCCTTGTGACTATGGATACCTGATGAACTGGATCGATATGGGGCAATAGTCTTGCAACTAAAGCGTGACCCGCTTCGTGATAAGCAGTCAATCTTTTTTCCTCTTCGCTTATAACACGGCTCTTCTTTTCTGGTCCTGCAATTACTTTAGTTATAGCTTCTTCTATTTCATCCATCCTTATTTTACGGCCATTTCTCCTTGCAGTTAACAGGGCCGCTTCATTTAACATGTTTTCTATATCAGCCGGTGTAAAACCAGGAGTTCTCCTTGCTAGTACTTTTGGATCTACTGATTCATCCAGAGGCTTATTCCTTGAATGGATACGGAAAATCTCTTCCCTGCCTTTAATGTCAGGAATACCTATTACAATCTGTCTGTCAAATCTACCCGGTCTTAACAAAGCAGGGTCTAATATATCAGGTCTGTTTGTTGCTGCCAAAACTATTATACCGATATTATCCTCAAACCCGTCCATCTCAACTAAAAGCTGGTTCAGTGGCTGCTCCCTTTCATCATGTCCTCCTCCAAGTCCAGCTCCTCTTTTCCTGCCAACAGCATCTATTTCATCAATAAATACTATGCATTGAGCATTTTTCTTGGCCTGGTCGAACAGGTCTCTGACTCTGGAAGCACCTACACCAACAAACATTTCTACAAAATCTGAACCGCTAATACTAAAAAAAGGTACTCCTGCTTCTCCTGCAGTTGCTCTAGATATATAGGTTTTACCTGTTCCGGGAGGCCCAACTAATAATATACCTTTTGGTATTCTTGCACCTAGATTGTTATATTTCTTCGGATATTTCAAGAAATCCACTATTTCAGCAAGTTCTTCTTTTTCTTCATCCAAACCGGCAACGTCTGCAAAGGTTACTCTCCTTAATTCTTCAGCCCTATGAAGCCTTGCTTTGCTCTTGCCAAATGACATTACACCCTTGCCAGCTCCCTGGCCCTGTTGCATAAACACAAACCAGAACAGGACAAAGATTAATATCATTACGATAGTTGGTAATAACGAAATTATCCACGATGAACTAGAAGGCTTCTCACTGGTTAACACCAGTGTACCTTCTTCTATCTGTGGAAATACATGCTTCTCGCTTAATAACATTAATTCTACAGATGAGGGTGCATATGCAGAAATTCTTTCTCCTGATTTTAGTGTACCAAGTAGGTTTGTCTCAACTATTGTCAACTCTTCAACTTGACGATTTTGCAAGTATGTTACGAATTCAGAAAACTCTACCGGTCTAACCTGAGGTCCTTGCGATTGTTGATAAAACCACGCAAACCCCATTACTAAAACAAAAATAATTATATATATGCTAAGGTTTTTAAAAATTCTATTCAACGATCTTTTTCCTCCTTCAGATTAAGCCTTCACAGCATTTCAGTATTTTATCATACTAAAGGTCTATATTCAAGATGAAGTATTTGTTTTGTGCTCTCCTTCACTTTATATTTCTCATTAATCCTTTTGCCTATTACCCATAAAACTTCTGACCCTAAACATATTAACGGGATACTATCCCTATCTTTGCGCTCTATCTTTTCATCGACGAAAAAATCCTGAATTTTCTTCCTTCCTGTCATCCCTAAAGGAGTAATATAATCGCCCGGCCTTCTTGATCTAATCCTTAAATCCGTCGGATTAATTACATTAGAGATATCCAAATATGCGGAGAAGGGATCTCCCTTGATAATTCGATCTACTTTATCAGCATAGACTCTAGCCTTTAATTTAGCATTTAGTTCAGGGATTCTTGTCTCTCCATCTATGTTAACGGCATAACAAAACTCCATACTTTTCGCGTAATCAATTTTACTTTTATCTATAAACTCTGCTACATCATACGAGATTCTAAGCAGATAACCCCTTGGAAAATCCATTTGATCCCCAGTCTTACCTTCCCTGATTAACCTATCACCATTTATGAGGTGTACTGCCGATATGTCTTGAATTAAACCCATCTCTTTAAAGATAGTGGAGATAACCCTTTTGCCTATTGCAGGATGAAGTTTTCTATACTCATTCCGATAAACCTTATCCCTTGAAGGGGTACATACTTTTTTAAGGGTTTCATCAACGTGGGAATATATATAGTCTTTATCTTCAGCTACAATCTGGGACAGCCGGCTTAAAACATCAATAATATTTTCATTGTATTCATCCCTTAAGTGGGGAATAAGCTCAAGTCTTATCTTGTTCCTAGTATACATAGGCTCTAAATTGGTCTTATCAATTCTAGGATTTAAATTATTCTTCCTGCAGTATTCTTCAATTTCTTCACGACTGACATCCAAAAGGGGACGAATAATCTGGTCTTCTCTTTTGTATTCAATAGCTGCAAGGCCGTCCGTTCCTGTACCCCTTACAATCCTCATTAAAAGAGTTTCTGCCTGGTCGTTTTTATTTTGAGCTACAGCGATTTTTACACCCTTTTTACCGGTCGCCATTATCTCTTTTCTAATCTTTTCAAAAGACTCATACCTTGCAAGACGACCCATTTCTTCAGTGGTCAGACCTTGTTCTGCAGCCATTTTATTAATGTCGTAAACGAAGACATGACAGGGTATACCGAGATTTTTACAAAATGTTTCGGTATAGATTTGATCTTTGTCTGCTTCTTTGCCTCTTAGACAGTGATTTATATGAACTGCATGAAGACTGATATCAAGTTCATTCGAGATACTGTAAAGAGCATGAAGTAGACATATCGAATCGGGTCCTCCTGAAACACCGATAACGATATGGTCGCCTTTTTCAATTAATGACCTTTCTTTTATAGTATTCTTAATCTTTTCTATAACTACCATGACATTATTATACCATGTTTATTGTTTCTGAAACAAATTACGGGTATAATATCTTTAGCATTTTTGTTTTTATTAATCAATAGTTGAGGAGAAGTTTTATGGATTATAATAAACTTTCAGAAATATTGTTTCCTAACATTACCAAAACACCAGAAGATTATGAGGAAATTTATCCTCCCAGAAATCTCCCGGAAGGTGCTAAGGTAACTAGGCTAGGCCCTAGCCCCACCGGATTCATCCACCTCGGTAACCTCTATGGAGCCTTCGTAGATGAGAGACTGGCACACCAAAGCGGCGGAGTTTTCTATCTCCGAATCGAAGATACAGATGATAAGAGACAAGTTGAAGGCGCAGTAGAATCAATTATTGAATCTCTAAAATATTTCGGCCTTGAATTTGATGAAGGCGTCACTTTAGATGGAGAAAAGGGCGAATACGGACCATATAGACAAAGTGAAAGGGCGGAAATATATCAGTGCTATGTCAAATGGTTAGTATCCAAAGGATTAGCTTACCCATGCTTCTGCACTGAAGATCAAATTCAAGAAATGAGAAACAGGCAAGAATCACTTAAAGAAACTCCCGGATACTACGGCAAATGGGCTAACTGCCGAGAGCTGGATTTTGATACCATAAAAAATAACCTTAATAACAATGTCCCTTTTGTTATTAGGTTTAAATCATACGGAAATCCGAATAAGAATTTTGAAATAATCGATGGTATACGGGGCCAACTATCGATGCCTGAAAACTTCCAAGATGTAATTATTTTAAAACAAAACGGCATACCCACATACCACTTTGCACACGTGATAGATGATCACTTAATGAGAACAACCCATGTAGTAAGAGGGGAAGAATGGTTATCTTCACTCCCAATACATGTTGCATTATTCGAAGCACTGGAGTGGGGGCTTCCTGTTTACTGCCACACAACAGTTCTTATGAAAGCCGATGGTGACACCAGACGAAAGCTATCCAAACGCCATGATCCCGAACTTTCACTGGATTATTACAGAAGTTTAGGTTACCATCCTGAAGCAGTAAGAGAATATCTGATGACTATTATTAATTCAAACTATGAGGAGTGGAGACTCGCAAATCCCGAAACTCCCTTAGAAGAATTTGAACTAACTACTGAGAAGATGAGCAGCTCAGGAACTCTCTTCGATTTAGATAAATTAAATGACATCAGCAAGGAAGTAATTGCCCGAATTGCCGATGAAGAGCTCTACGAATTTATGCTCGAATGGGCTACTAATTACAGAGAAGAGCTTGTCCCCCTATTTAAAGAAAACAAATCTATGATGCTGAAAATTCTGGCTATGGATCGTCATGGGGACAAGCCTAGAAAAGATTTGATCTATTGCGAGCAGATATTTGATTATATAAGCTATTTCTTTGATGAGTATTATAAGGTTTTGGACGATTACCCTGAAAATGTGGATAAAAATGATATAGTCCCAATAATAAATGGATATTTAGAAACATATGATCCCAACGACGACCAGGCAGAGTGGTTTTCTAAAATCAGAGAGCTAGCAACAGAATTAGGTTACGCTGCAAGACCGAAAGATTTCAAGAAGAATCCCGAACAATATAAGGGTCATGTTGGAGATGTAAGTACAGTAATACGTGTAGCCCTTATGGGCAGAAGATCCTCACCAGATTTATGGGAAATTCAACAGATCATGGGTGAAGAAAAAGTAAGGGACCGTTTTAAAAAAGCTATTGAACGATTGTAGTTTTTTTCAAGAAGATTCACATTATAACCTGTCTCTGAATATTCTATAATACGTCAACAAAAATTATTAAAAGAGCAGGTGATAAATAATGTCAAGTGGACGCGGTCTCCTTGGAGGAGCAGGATGTGTTGATACCAGCCTATTATTTTTCTTCCTCTTGCTGGTCATCATCTTCTGTAACTGTTACAACTACTAAATATCAAAAGAAACCCGCGACCATTTTGTTCGCGGGCTTTTGATTTTATTATTCTTCTAAATATTCTCTTGTTATCCTTCCCAGAATCGTCATTCCCTTAATTATCTGCTCTTCGGTTGAGTTAGAGAAGTTTATGCGCATGTCATTGTTCTTTGCTTCTCCTGGGTAAAAGGATCCGCCAGGTACGAACGCAACCTTTTCCTTCAGTGCACGTCTTAAAAGCTCCCTTGACTCCTTGCCTTCAGGCAAACTCATCCATATAAAGAGTCCACCCATGGGTACGTTGTAGGTTACAGATTCAGGAAATTCTTTAGATATCACTTCCAGCATTACATCTCTTCTCTTCTTATATATCGATGTAATCTTTTTTATATGCTCATCAATATCATAGTGATCTAGATAATATGACATCTGTCTCTGAGTAATTGCCGACGAAGATAGATCAACGTTGCTCTTTAACAATAGATATTGTTCAATAATATCCCTTCTTGCAGCTATCCATGCAACCCTCAAGCCAGGACAAAATGTCTTTGAAAAAGAACCACAGTATATCAACTGTCCGTTATCATTTCCAAAACTTATCAGGGGCTTTTCTTTTTCATCTTTAAAAGATAGCTCGGAGTAGGCCGCATCTTCTAATACAGCAACATCATAATCTTTTATTAAGTCCATAAAGGCCTTTCTTCTCTCATAGGACCAACACCTGCTTGTTGGGTTTTGGAAATCAGGAATGACGTATATTAGTTTGACCCTCTCTTTATAATAATCAAGGGCTTTCTTTAACTCATCTATTTTGATACCATCATCATCAGTAGGTACAGCCACAAGTTCAGCCTCATAAGCTTTTAAGGCGTTCAAGGCGCCAAGATAAGATGGAGTCTCAAAAAGAATCACATCATCCTTATCTATGAGCATCAGACCTGTCATATCTAGAGCTTGTTGAGAACCGGTCGTTATTAGAATCTCATCTGAGGTAAGATTAAGCCCAAAGTTTTTATTCATCCTCTCAGCTATCTGCTCTCTCAGCCTACCAAACCCACTGGTTGAACTATAGCTTAAGGCCTCTTTCCATTGTGTCTCAAGTACTTTCATAAAGGAATTTCTGATGTCTTCAATAGGATATGATTCAGGTGAAGGAAAACCGCCTGCAAAAGATATGATATCCGGAGCATCAGCTAATTCCATTAGGGACAATAATTCTTTGTCTTCCATATACTTCATTCTGTTTGCAAATCTCATATTACACCTCATATTTTCCAACTATTTTGATATTTTATCTGTTCTTCAGTTAAAGTATCGATTTCAACATTCCAAGCCTGTAGTAATCTTCTTGCTACTTCGTAGTCAATCTCTTTTGAAACGTCAATAACTTTCTTTTCTAACTTATCCTTATGTTCTTTTATATACAAAGCAGATAGACACTGTACAGCAAAGCTCATATCCATTATCTCGGCAGGATGCCCATCCGCAGCTGCTATGTTAACTAACCTGCCTTCAGCCAAAACACAAATCCATCTGCCATTACTAAGCTTATACCCCATTACATTTTTTCTTAACTCTTTCTTCTCTAATGCCGTTTCTTCAAGGCCTTCTATATCTATTTCTACATTGAAGTGGCCAGCGTTGGCAAGAATTGCTCTATCTTTCATATTAAGCATGTGATCTAGAGTAATAACATTTTTGTTGCCTGTTGCACAGACAAAAATGTCACCCATCTTTGAAGCCTCTTCCATTTTCATCACTTCATAGCCATCCATTATTGCCTCTATAGCTAAAACTGGATCAATTTCTGTGACAATCACCTTTGCACCCAGTGCCTTAGCCCTCATAGCAATACCTTTAGAGCACCAACCATAGCCTGCTACCACAACCCTTTTTCCTGCGATTATTAAATTGGTGTTTCGCATGATACTATCCCAGACCGATTGCCCGGTACCATATCTATTATCAAACAAGTGCTTGCATCTTGCATCATTCACCGAAACCATGGGGAACATTAGTACCCCTTCTTTTTCCATTGCTCTGAGCCTTGTTACTCCTGTAGTTGTTTCTTCACATCCACCCCAGACCTCTTCACCCAAATCAGGCCTTTTGCTGTGAATCATTCCAACAAGGTCTCCCCCGTCGTCTATTATTATGTTAGGCTTTTGTTCAAGTGTCATCTCAATATGGCGATCGTATTCCTCCTGGGTTGCTCCATGATACGCAAAAACACTTAATCCGTCAGCCACCAAAGCTGCAGCCACATCATCCTGGGTTGATAGCACATTGCTTCCTGTTACCGACAATTGTGCCCCGCCTGCAGCCAACACTCTACATAGATACGCTGTCTTTGCCTCAAGGTGAATAGAAAGCGATATCTTCACACCTTCAAAAGGCTTGTCCTGCTCAAATTCTTTATAGAGGTTTGACAGCAAAGGCATATTGGCTGCCACCCAATCGATCTTCTGCCTACCTGAAACGGCCAAGTTCACGTCTCTTACTTCGTATGATTCCATATTTATCTCCTTGCTACATAACTAACTCTGTAAAAGGTTCCGAAGCAGTAATATGACCCATTAAGCTTTCAACTATCTCCCCATCTACCAGAAACTGTACTTTCTTTGGAGGTGAATCTGAACCAGTTAATTCACCATTTTCCAAAAGAGTTGCTACAATCTGATTAATAAATAGCATTTCGGTCAAACTTCCGCCATGTCCATATATTCCTTC
>JAAYHT010000283.1 GCA_012735285.1 Clostridiales bacterium
ATGCTCTACTTTTTTTATACAAAATAAAATGTTGGAGCTTCCGATTACTCGGTTACCCCAACATTTATTATAGATCCTATAAATATTAATAAAGGGGCCCTCATCACCGACGATGAGGGTTCTTTATGTTTTATTGATGTTGTGATAGAATAGGGACTACTAAAATTTACTGACATAATTAGGAGACAAATATGGATTTTAAAACAGACTATTTATCAAAACTCAACCCTATGCAACAGAAGGCAGTTACCCATAAAGATGGTCCTTTATTAATACTGGCAGGTGCAGGCAGTGGTAAAACCAGCACTATGACTCACAGGATCGCTTATTTGATTCAGGAAGAAGGGGTTTCTCCCTATCAAATATTAGCTGTTACTTTTACCAACAAGGCAGCCAGGGAGATGAGAGAAAGGGTAGAAGATCTTATCGGAGCATGTGAAAACATTTGGATTTTAACCTTTCACTCCGCATGCCTTAGGATCTTAAGAATGTATGCTGACAGAATAGGTTATGATAAAAACTTTGTGATCTATGATCCTACCGATCAAAAAACCTTAATTAATAGCTGTATGAAAGAATTAAATATTAATTCCAAAGAGTATCAGCCTTCTTATGTGCTTTCAATTATAAGCGACTGTAAGGAAAAGGACATCAGTCCGGAAGAGTTTGAGGCTGAAAGCAGCAATAATTTTAAGTATAAAGTTATTGCCCAACTATATAAATCCTATGAAAAGAAACTAAGGGCTAATAATGCTATGGACTTTGATGATCTAATCCTTAAAACAGTCCATCTATTTGAAAAGGATAAAGAAGTATTACAGCATTTCCAAAACAGATTCCGCTATATCATGGTTGATGAATACCAGGATACTAACCATATGCAGTACAGGTTCATCAAAATGTTGGCACAGGCACATAATAATATCTGTGTGGTGGGCGATGATGACCAATGCATTTATGAGTGGCGGGGTGCTGATATTACCAACATACTTAATTTCGAGAAAGATTTTAGAAATTCCAAGGTAGTTAAACTTGAACAAAATTACCGCTCCCATGCCAATATTTTAGCTGCTGCCCATTCAGTTATAAAAAACAACAAAGGGCGCAAGCCAAAGAAACTCTGGACTGATAAGGAAGAAGGCGACAAGATCCAATACTTTAGGGCAGATGATGATAAGGAAGAAGCCCGCTTTATAGCGGTTGAAATAGAGAGACTAAAGGCTAAAGGAAGGAAGTATTCTGACTTTGCAATACTATACCGTACCAATGTGCAATCTAGGCCCTTTGAAGAGGCTTTTACCAGAAGGGGCATACCCTATAGGGTTTTGGCAGGCTTCAGATATTATGACCGCAAGGAAGTAAAGGACCTATTGGCATACATGAGGCTGGTTCAGAATCCTTCTGATAATCTTTCGTTGGAGAGAATTATCAACGAACCCAAGAGGGGTATAGGTCCAAAGACTATAGAAAAGATAAGGGCCTTAGCTTCTCTAAAAAACAGCTCCCTCTTTGAAGTTTTAGCTGATAGGGATGTAATTATGGGGCTACCTAAGAACGCAGCCGAAAAGGTCTGGGACATGGTAGAACTCATAACCCAACTTTCATCAGAAAAAGATAATCTAAGGGTATCGGATATATATGACAGCCTTTTAGTTCGTACCGGCTATTTAAAAGCTTTAGAGGAACAAAAAACCATAGAGGCTGAAGGCAGGATAGAGAACCTCTTAGAGTTTAAATCCATAATCTATGACTATGAAAAGGAAAAGCAGGATAATAATGAAATGGGTAGCCTTGAGGAATTCATGGAATCGATAGCCTTAATGGCAGAGGTGGACAACCATGATGAAAGCGAAGACGCAGTTGTGCTTATGACCCTGCATAGCGCAAAGGGTCTGGAGTTTCCCGTGGTATTTATCCCGGGCATGGAGGAAGGCCTGTTCCCTAGCTGGCGGGCTAAACAGAAGCCTGATGGAATAGAAGAAGAAAGGCGTTTGTGCTATGTGGGTATGACCCGGGCAATGGAACGCCTATACCTGACAAGCGCTGTATATAGAACAATGTATGGAAGGACTGATTACACCCTAGAGTCAACCTTTTTACACGAATTAGACAAATCCCTGGTAGAAGGGGATCCAATATATTCTACAGAAAAGTTTGATCGCTACAGCTTATTTGACGATGTGGACTATGACAGCAGTATTTTCCGTCCCTTTGACACCATGAGGGAAGTAAAGAAGAAAAGCAGTCCTCAATCTATAAATGTAGAAGCTGGGGACATGGTATATCATAAGAAATTCGGGCAGGGTAAAGTATTAGAGGTGGACGGAAATACAGCCAGGATTGATTTTGATTCGGTTGGAACAAAAAAATTAGCCTTAGATATCGCACCATTGGAGAAAATATAACGGAGTGTAGCCATGGAGGATAAGATTAGACTTATTAAAGAAAAGATAGAGATTTTAAATGAGGCATCAAGAGCCTATTATCAGGAAGACAGGGAGATAATCTCTAACTACGAATACGACAAGCTCTATGATGAGCTTGTTGAATTGGAAAAGGAAACGGGCATAGTCTTTTCCAATAGTCCCACTAGAAGTGTTGGATATGAGGTAGTGGGCAGCCTGCCAAAACAGAGACATGAAATACCCATGCTATCCCTTGATAAAACTAAAGAAGTTGAGGATCTGGTAAAGTGGCTGGGCAACCAAAAAGGGCTGCTTTCATGGAAGCTGGATGGACTAACTATTGTTTTGACATATAAAGAGGGGAAGCTTGATAATGCCGTAACTAGAGGTAACGGTGAAGTGGGAGAGGTAATAACCAACAATGCGAGGGTTTTTGCAAATATACCTGTAAATATATCCTATAAAGGCGATTTAACCCTC
>JAAYHT010000284.1 GCA_012735285.1 Clostridiales bacterium
ATTACTCGGTTACCCCAACATTTATTATAGATCCCTAATTTTAGAGAAAGGATTTAAAAAGTTAAGTCAATAGCTGAGACACCCGGAAGTAAATTATCGAGCTCTAATACCGTAGCATCGTCAGGTAGCAATAAAGAGGGTTCTTTATCCGTTTCTACAATCTCTGTTTCAACGAATAATTCCATTTCAAAGGCATCTTTTAAGCCAAAGAACATATTTATCTTAGCATCATATAGTCCACCTTGCATTTCAAGGGCAAAGTTATTATCTTTAAACATGCCACTAATATTGACATCATAAGATATCAAGCTGCCACCTTTTTCTACTATCTCTAATTTAGCATCAATTCCTTGATCAAGAACTTTATCGATATCTAAGGTATATATTGTGTTGCCCCTAACTACCCTTTTATCAAAACATTCATCACCGACAGTATTTTTAAGTAATTCATAAGTAGTTACGATATCCTGATAAGTTGATACATCTAGCTCTATAAAAGTAAACAACATTTCTAACAGCTCAGATAGATTTATCTCATTAGCGTTAATTAAGGGCCTGATATCGAATCCCATTTGTTCATAGAGATCGAAAATGTTCATCTTTATCCATGTTTTATTATCAATGCCAAGCATAAGTGAAAACAGCTCTGAGTTCATATACATGTCTCCCGATTCGCCATCGAGCTTGGTCTCAATTCTAATATTCTCAAATAAATCTAGAATGCCTTCCATCTCCTGCTTTTCTTCTTCAGATAATTCGGGGAGACCTGCATCTATGCTTAAATCAATAGTAAGATCAGCACTGTTTTTCTGCTGTACACCTTGAATAGCTCCATTTATTTTAAAAGACATTGCTTCATCAATAAAAGGAAGGGCGTATATAGTATAGGCTACATCAAAACTACCGCTTGTTTCATATGGTTTAGTAATATCAATGTTTGAAGTCATTAGCTTCATAAGTATTGAAAAATCTTCATCTACAGTGCTGAAAAGTTCAGATAAGTCGATAATTATTGCTGCGCTTTCCTCATTATCCCATCCTACTATATAGCCCAAGTTTTCAGCCATGAATCTGACAGGGACATAGGTTCTATCTATCTGGGTGTCTAGAAAAGGAGCCACATCCATGGTAGAAGTTTTAGTCTCACCATCTTCAGTTATAGTTAGTTCTTTTTCTCCTATAACAAAGGAGATTTCAATATTATCCTTGATTGCTGTTACCTTTCCGTCATCATAGTGGACTTCTGCCCCCATTGTCTCAAAAATCTGTCGAAAAGGTACCATTGTCCTCCCGTTTATTAACTTAGGATGTGCATCCGTAAATTCTACATATTCGCCGTTATACTGTACTTTTATACCAGTATCATCTTTTGTATCTGCGGCAAATACCGTTACTGCTGTCGAGAGTATCAGCGTTAAAATCAGAGCGGTTATTAATAGCTTTTTAATTATCCTCTTCATTTTACTTCCCTTTCTAGGTTTAATTAACCTGGTGATAGTTAATTTTTTAACTAGATTATATCTCATTTAGGATAATTACTCCAGTCTTTTTTTGTTACATATGAATATTTCTCGAGAATAATGTAAAAGATAACTACGAAAAGCATTTTGGATTATAAATTAAATAATGATCACCTTATCTAGAAAAAGGGAGAGAACGCTCTATTAATGTCTCTCCCTAAAACTTTCTTAATTAAAAGACCGAAAATTATTCTCCCAATAATACTCTAATTTTAGATAATCATGTAATTTTTCTTCGGAGACAGCTGTTAGTTCCGCAGTTAAGGCTCCTGACTCCTTGTAAATTTTGTACACATGCACAACATCTACATATTCCCGCAACTCGTTTGAGGCCTTCATGAACTCATTACCTTCATATCCTAATAAATCAAACAGTACATTCATCAGAAAGTTTGGACTGACAGTAGGCCCAATTCCTTTTAGATCATTATTAAGTTTTTCTTTTGCTCTTTCATTTCCCCAGATTACATAGGGTGTATTGTAGTAGTTATAGAATCCCTCTTCTGTATTAAGGTCGATATTTATACCTATAGCTTTGTATACACTGCTGTTATCACCAAGCCAAGGATTATGATCACCGAATAGTAAAACAACGACTGGCTCATCTTCATTTTTGAAATATTCGATTAGTTTTTCAATTTCTTTATTTGTTCTGTATATGCCGTCAAAATAATTATTTAGGATATTATAATCTTCTTCACTATAGCCTTTGTTTACAATATATTGCTTGTCCGCTAACTTTTCAGTAGAATATGGCCCATGATTTTGGTAGGTGACATTAAAGCTAAAATATGGCTTTCCGCTATCCTTATTCTTATTATATAACTCTATAATCCCATTAAATAAAATATCATCACCTGCTATCTCGTTATTCGAAAGTTCAGCGTAGTAGTTTTCATAATAATGGTAGTTTTCAAATCCCAGATAAGCATTTATATTCTTCCTGTTATAGAACCAGTCATGGCCGGGATGGCTGCCTTCCACCCTATAACCCTGTTCTTTGAAATAATGAGCATATGAATTAACCTGCGTTTTAAAATTGTATACATCCGTAAATCCGGTTATGAATGCCCATTCCGTATTTACAGTTCCACCTGCAAAGGTATTGGTTAGAATTTCACCGGAATATGATTCTTCTTTGAGCTGATGATAGTATTTATAGATATCCTCTTTAAACTCGATATTGTCAAACTTAGTAAAGTCATTAAAAGATTCTAGCATTATCGCAATAATATTTATCTTTTTTTCATCAGCTATGTCTGAATACCCGTATGAAAATAGTTTTTCTTCAGCGAGCTTTTTATTGTACCCTTCAGGCTTATTAAAAACACTTGATTTAATACTATGGATAAAGGGATAGATGAAACCCTTTGAAATATAGTCTTGAGGGAAGGACCATCTGCTGACTAGATCATGGTTTTCTATTGAGTTATAAAGTTCAGTATCCATATAAATATTATTAAATAATAATCCGCCAATCAAAGCCAGGATTATTATTGCCAACACCCTGATTTTAATAGAATTTATTCTCCTTCTTACAAAGAAAAATGCAAAGACTACTCCAATAACACACAGAGCTATTACACTGACCATCTTCCAATTAAGATTAACATTATAATCTCCTGCCATATCGAGTGATTCAAAGAAAAGCAGTACATCCATGGCCAGCAAAGGATCATTTCGAATTAACAGTTTCCAATAGTTTGCAAATGATAGAATAACCGTCAGTGCTGAAGTCAAAAAATAGCTTATCCATACTCTGTTAAATATAAAGTAGAGCAGGAATAAAGTAAAAAAGATAGGAAAAAAATTTAGAATTATTAAATTAACATCATTAAAATATGAAAAATACATGGGTTTTAAATAGGATGATGAGCCAAAGTATAGGCTCACGATTCCTAAGAAAATCCCCATAAATAAAAGTATCAAGTAGGTATAGATAGTGTATATTTTCTTATTCCCACGAATTTTTCTCGCAAAGCTAATAACACTATTCATATAATAGTTTTTCCTGTCTCCCATAAAAATTACCTCCATTGGGATTTATTCAATAGAGGTACAAAAATAGAATAGCATATTTTTCAAAAATTTAAACAGCTCCTCTTAAAGAAATTATTTTAATGCTTTAATATTATTCTCTTCTGTATCTAGTAGCCTTTTCATCAGATTAATTATATCGGGTTCTGTTTCTTTATACCTTCTCAGGTTTTTAATTGCATTGATAACTCCCATATTACTCCCTATTATCAGCATCTCAGCAATATGAGAAATTGATTTATTGTTTTTATTTTATCCAGTCAACTACCCACGACCTAAAGGTCATGGGCTTGTAACTGCCCAGCCGTGCCAGCGGATAATCCCTCCGGCCTTTTATCGATAGAAGGTATCTATCGTGGCGTTACATCGCAGGGTGATTGACGGC
>JAAYHT010000031.1 GCA_012735285.1 Clostridiales bacterium
ACCTATGCCCCAATTTTTATCTACAACCACAATTGCCTTCATAACTACCTCTTATCATACCGCTACTGGAATATTTTTTATCTGTGGATTTGTAATATAGTCTTCGACTATAACATCGTCAGGAGTAAACTCATAAAAATCCTTTATCTCCGGGTTAAGTCTAACCTTAGGCGCAGGATATTGAGGTCTTCCAATCAATTCTTTGACAATTGGAATATGTCTGTCATAAATATGTGCATCTGCAATTACGTGTACTAACTCACCAGGTTCTAAGCCTGAAACCTGAGCAAACATCATAATTAATATAGAGTATTGCACCACATTCCAGTTGTTAGCTACTAAAATATCCTGCGAACGCTGATTTAAAATCGCATTTAACCTATTGCCTGTTACATTAAATGTCATGCTATAAGCGCAGGGATAGAGGGCCATTTCATGCAGATCTTCAAAATTATACATGCTGGTCAATATACGTCTGCTGTATGGATTATGCTTCAGATCATATAAAACACGATCTACCTGATCCATCTCACCCTCTTTGTATTTATGCTTTATCGATAACTGGTAGCCGTAGGCCTTACCAATAGATCCCTTTTCATCTGCCCAAGCATCCCATATATGGCTGTTAAGATCTTTAATATTATTAGACTTTTTTTGCCATATCCAAAGCAATTCATCCGTAGCAGATTTAATTGCCGTAGGCCTTAATGTCAGCGCTGGAAATTCAACTGACAAGTCATAGCGATTTACTACACCAAACTTCTTGATGGTATGTGCTTCGCTTCCATCTTCCCACTTTGCTCTCACTTTCTGGCCCTCAGATGAATATCCATTTTCTAAAATATCTTTGCACATTGATACAAAGAGTTGATCTGCTATACTCAAAAGCCTCCCCCTTCCACGCTTTTAACTTAAAACAAAATATCTAATTATGATTAATATAAAAGCTATGATTGTAATAAGTAGCATATTCTTTTCTCTGCGGGTCCAAGGCTGCTTTTCCCCTTTTTGCTTTTCTTCTTTGTACCTTCTATCCGCTTCTTTTGTTATCTCTCGGTTGGTTAAATAATAATCCGCGAGTTTGTCCCTGAATTTATTTCTAACCGGTCTTTTCGCCATTTATTTCACCTATTTTCACCATAATATCCTCGATTATTTCTTCCATTCTTTCTATCTGTCCTGATAAATATAAATACCCGATAAGGGCTTCCAAAGCAGTCGCCCACTTATAGTCCACAGGATCAACATTCTTAGGTCTAGTTGATGATTTTTTGTTTCTAGCGCGCTTTACTAAACTGATCTCTTCTTCACTGAGATTATCTAGTATTAATTTCAAGGCTGCAGATTGTGCTTCTGCCCTAACAAATTTTACAGCATCCTTATGAAGCCTTTCTGCATGAGTCTTTCCCGATTTAATTACATGATCCCTGATATAGGTTTCATAGACTGCGTCCCCCATAAATGCTAAAACCGTGGTATTCATATTTAAGTAATTATTCTTGTTCATAGATTATTGTCCAATCAGTACTCTAAAATTTTGTTTAAAAATCCAGACTTATGCTGTTTAGTATTATTTCCATCTAAATAGCATATTTTTGCATCAAAAACATCTGGTTTAGTTTCAACTATGGCATAGGAGCAGGCCCTTCTGCCCCTTGGTATTGATAAGCTTCCAGGATTCAGCAAATGTATCCCTCCAATGCACTCATAGTGTGGAATATGGGTATGTCCATAAAGAATAGCCCTACACCCTAAACTTGTAGCACTGTACATAATATTCATAGTATCATATTTAACACATTCAATATGACCATGAGATAAATAGACCTTGCCAAATTCCGTATCAAGTATTTTATAATAATCATTAGAACGACCAACATCCATATTCCCTTTTAGAGATATAAACGGTATTTTTGACATATTTTCTAACCTGAGCGCATCTTTATAGTAATCACCTAGGTGAATCACATAATCAAAATCCTTATATTCCTTCAGCAATTCCGCAGCCATATCAATTTTGCCGTGAGTATCACTAATCACCAAAAATTTCATTATTCTTCCCTTAATATTAAATTGGTTTTTATCAATTATACATTGAATATATATAAAATGCACTACCAATTTTGGCTTGCTTATATAC
>JAAYHT010000285.1 GCA_012735285.1 Clostridiales bacterium
GATATTTGCTGCGCTTTTAACAAATAACAGGATTCCATTTAGGATCAAGTAATATGGAAGGATATAAGCAACGGTGGAAAATAGCCCTTTAAGCAAATCAGATGTAACCTGCCCAAATCCTCCGGTTGCCTCAGTATGAAGCGAAAGAATTAAAAAGACTCCTATGGCTATAATGATTATAGCCCAGATCTCATCTCTTAGCCTTTTCTTAGCCTTTATTTTTTCTAATGCTTCTTTGTTCTTCGAACCTTTTGGTCTGCCAGGTTTTCTCTTTCGTCCTGCCATCAATCTATTATCTCCTTAAAAAGATAATGCATAAATAATAACTAAAACACCGATAGCCCAAGTATAAATCGAAAAGAAATATAGCTTTTTGTTAGATATAACTCGAATCATTGTTTTGATTGCAATTACACCAGATATGGCTGACTCTACAACACCGATTAGAATTGGTAATATGAGTGCAGTATCGAAGCCTTGGTCTAGTTGTTTCAATGCATCTGGTATTTCTAATATTACCGCTCCAATAATTGAAGGGATTGAGATTAAGAATGAAAATTTTACTGCCAACTTACGATTTAGTCCAGAAAAAAGGCTTCCTACTATGGTAGCACCAGATCGCGATATGCCAGGTGCAATTGCAAAAGATTGAAATATACCTACAAGTACAGCATCTCTAAACTTCATACGGGATATATCTTTTTTGCCCTGAGTTATGCGTTCAACAATCCATAATATTGTACCAGTTATAATCAAGCATATACCGATAGCAGTCAATGAATTATATAGGCCTGAAAAAAAGTCTTTAAAAATATAGCCAATTAATGCTGTAGGAATAGTTGCTACAATTATCATAAAGCCGAGCCGTCTTGTCTCATTGGCATTGATGCGTAAACCTCTGCCTGTAAAAATATCCTTTATAGTATATATTAATTCAATTATGAGGCCCCATATTTCTTTATAATAAACTATGAACAAAGATATTAATGTACCGAAATGTAACAATACTGCAAACGTTAATACCCTATCCCCTTCAATGCCAAAAATATATTGGAGAATTGCTAGATGGCCAGAACTACTAATAGGTAAAAACTCGGCAAGTCCTTGTACAATCCCCAATATAATGCCTTCAAAAATAGTCAATACAAAACCTCACTTTCAGTGCTAAAATATCCTATCTATTATATCACTTTGATACTGGAAATTGAATACAATATAATAAAAATTATAATTTAACATTTTTAATACATTGTTATATAATAATAACCTAAGTATACTAACAGAAAAAAATTTGAATATAAATTCAATTAACGAGGAGGATAAAAATGAGCAAAAAACCAAATCTAGCTATTGTTGGTGCAACAGGTCTTGTTGGCAGCACCATATTAAAAGTTTTAGAGGAGAGAGATTTTCCTTTTGAAAACCTATACTTCATGGCATCAGCTAAATCAGCTGGGACAGAGATAACATTTAAAGGCAAGACATATACTGTAGAAGAATTAAAAGAAGATTCTTTTGATAAGCCTATCGACATCGCAATGTTTTCCGCAGGCGGTTCTACCAGCCAAAAATTTGCACCTATCGCTGCTTCAAAAGGTGTTGTGGTAGTCGATAACAGCAGTGCATGGAGAATGGACCCTGATGTACCTCTTATCGTCCCTGAAGTCAATCCAGAAGACATTTCGTGGCACAAGGGTATCATTGCCAACCCAAACTGTTCCACAATACAAGCCGTAGTTGCTTTAAAACCCTTGCATGACAAATATGGAATAAAGAGGATCATTTTTTCAACCTATCAAGCTGTATCAGGTTCAGGGCTTAAGGGTATTAATGATCTCAAAAACGGCCTAGCAGGAAATGACACTTTTGAAGCATACCCACACCCTATTGCTGGTAACTGCATCCCTCATATCGATACCTTCACGGAAAATGGATATACAAAAGAAGAGATGAAGATGATAAACGAAACAAAAAAGATTTTAGGTGATGACAATATCCGCATAACTGCAACAACTGTCAGAGTTCCTGTGTTCAGCTCACACAGCGAATCTATCAACCTCGAACTTGAAAAATCTTTTGAGCTAGAAGATGTTAGAGAATTATTTAAAACAGCTCCTGGATGTGTAGTAATGGATGAACCAGCTAATAATGTATATCCTCTAGCACGTGAAGCAGCAGGAAAGGACGAAGTATTTATTGGAAGAATACGTAGAGATTTCAGTATAGAGAACGGTCTCAACCTTTGGGTTGTAGCAGACAATATTAGAAAGGGCGCGGCTACAAACGCCGTACAAATTGCCGAATTGCTTATTAAATAAAGCAAGTGAGGTGTTTTTAATGACATTATTTACAGGCGTAGGAACGGCCTTAGTAACGCCGTTTCTAAATGGAGAAGTTGACTTTTCCAGCCTGGGTCAATTAATCGATTGGCAAATCCAGCAGGAAATTGATGCTCTTGTCATCTGCGGTACAACCGGTGAGGCATCTACCCTAAATGATGAAGAACATATAGCAACCGTTGAATATGCTGTTAGATATACTGCTGGAAGAGTTCCCGTAATAGGAGGAGCAGGAAGTAATGACACCCAACATGCAATAGAAATGAGTCAAGCTTTAGAACAAGTTGGAGTAGATGGACTTCTTTTAGTAACACCCTATTACAATAAATGTACCGATAGAGGACTGATAAAACACTATACTGCCATTGCGGACAGCGTTGACATACCAGCAATACTATACTCTGTCCCCGGTCGCACAGGTGTAAACATCAGTCCTTTTGTAGTTAAAAATCTTAGAGATCATCCAAATATTGTTGGAATAAAGGAAGCTAGCGGAAATATCGCTCAAGTTGTAGAAATTGCAAAATATGTAGATGATGATTTCGCACTCTATTCAGGAAATGACGAGATGATAGTTCCACTCCTTTCTGTTGGCGGCATAGGCGCAATTTCAGTTGTATCAAACATAATTCCAAAAGACACACATCTGATGGTTAAGAAATATCTGGATGGAGATACTGAATCTGCTTGTAACCTTCAGCTAGCCATGAAATCATTAATAGATGCCATGTTCTGTGAGGTAAATCCGATTCCTGTCAAAGCAGCTCTATATTATATGGGTAAAATAGCGCTGGAATATCGCTTGCCTTTATGCGAACCTGCACCGGAATCTGTTGAGTTAATAAAAAGTGAACTCAGTTCATACGGTTTAATATAAGGTGGTGTTCTTTTGAAAATAATTATTCATGGTTGTAATGTCAGAATGGGGAAAGTTCTCGCTAATCTAATAACTAAGGAGAAAGACTTAGATATATTATGCGGTATAGATCTAAACCAGAATATAACCTACAAAGCTTCATTTCCGATATATAAAGAATTTGGAGATAGAGAATTAAATGCAGATGTTGTAATAGACTTTTCACACCACACAGCAATAAAACCGATGCTTGCTTGGTGTATATTGCATCGGGTACCTATAGTAATAGCGACAACAGGTTTGGGGCCAGAGGAGCATCGTATAATTCAAGAAGCCGCAAAACAGATACCAATATTTCAATCAGCAAATATGTCGATAGGGGTAAATACTTTATGTAGAATATTAGAAATTGCGTCTAATTCTTTAGGACCGTCTTTTGATGTTGAAATATTCGAAAAACATCATAAGCATAAAAAAGATGCACCTAGCGGTACTGCCTTTATGTTAGTTGATGCCGTTGGGCATAGTTGCCCGATTCATTCAATTAGATCAGGGACTATACCGGGCGAGCATACAGTCATATTTGCAGGTTCAGATGAAGTATTGACAATAACACATACAGCATATTCGCGTGAGATTTTTGCACGTGGCGCTATAGCAGCTGCAAAATTTATAGTAAACCAAACTCCTGGTTTATATAACATGAAGGATTTAATTAAGGAATAAAAAAAGGGGGGCTATCCCCCCCTAAATTAATTGCTTTTGCGAGATATTAGTCAATATATCTACTCGGCTACAACTTCCTTTCCGTCGTAATAGTTACAATTCGGACATACTCTATGTGGAAGTTTTGGCTCGTGACACTGCGGACATGTTGATAATGAAGGAGCTACCTTCTTCATGTTTGGCGATCTTCTCTTATCTCTTCTCGCTTTTGATACCTTACCCTTTGGTACTGCCATTCCTTGCACCTCCTTTTGTGTGTACGAACGTTACACATTATACATGTACGATTATTCTTTGTCAACAACTTATTTATTTTTGCTGAGGATTTCGACAGTATCCATAGCGATCATTAACTCTTCGTTTGTTGGTATTAGTAATACTTTTACTTTTGAATCATCCGCACTAATTATTGCCTCACTAGCACGCACATTATTTTTATCAGCATCCAATTTGACTCCAATGCCATCTAAATCACTGCAAATCATTTCTCTCATGTCGATATCATTTTCTCCGATTCCAGCTGTAAATACTATGGCATCAGCACCATTCATCTTAGCCATATAGGATCCAATATATGACTTAACCCTGTAAGCAAATACTTTCAAAGTTAGCTGGGCTCTCTCGTTTCCTTGGCGTGCAGCTTCTTCTAAATCTCTGAAGTCGCTACTAATACCAGAGATACCCTGTACACCTGATTTTTTATTTAGAATCTGAAGAACTTCTTCAGCGCTAATTCCTTCTTTTTCTTTAATAAATGTGATTACTGCAGGGTCAATTGCACCTGATCTGGTTCCCATTACAAGCCCGTCTAAAGGAGTGAATCCCATACTTGTATCTATGCATACGCCGTTCTTTACTGCTGCACAGCTTGCACCGTTTCCTAGATGGCAGGTAATAATTCTAAGATTTCCTATTTCTTCACCTAGCATTTCAGCAGCACGCATTGCTACATATTTATGGCTAGTACCGTGGAATCCATATTTTCTAATTCCATACTTCTCATAATATTCATAAGGTATAGCATAAATATATGCTTCTGGAGGCATAGTTTGGTGAAAGGCTGTATCGAAAACACCAACCATCGGTGTATTAGGCATTAATTCTTTACAAGCTTCAATCCCTAAAATATTTGGAGGATTATGAAGAGGTGCTAAATCGCTACATTCTCTAAGTGCATCCATAACATCATCAGTGATCAATACTGAGCTAGCATATTTTTCACCAGCATGCACTACTCTATGACCAACTGCTTCGATTTCATCCATAGACTTTACAACGCCATGGTTTTCATCTAACAAAGCATTTAATACGTGCTCAATAGCATCCTTATGGTTCTTCATAGGAGTTTCTAGAACAAATTTATCTGCTCCTACTTTTTCATGTTTAATTGCAGAACCATCGATACCAATTCTTTCAACAAGACCTTTTGCTAAAAGAGTCGAAGTAGACATATCAAGTACTTGATATTTTAATGATGAGCTACCACAATTGACAACTAATACTTTCATAAATATATCTCCTTTACTTCTATCTTTAATTTTATTAATTATCTCTAACCGGGGATATTATAACATTGAAATTGTTAAATAACCAGCAAATTTTTAAAAATATATAAAAGGTTTTTGAACTAAATCTGAATAAGTATAGATATCATTGAAACTAAGTAGATTATAAATATCAGATGATAGGATATCATATCGAATCAGCTTCCAAATCTCTTCTTTTTCTATCTCCTTACTGATATTATTCAAAATAGGTATTTTTGAACAAGCCTGCTTATTGATTAAAGCGAGCAAATCGCTTCCTCTCTTTGAAAGACCTAATATTCTAGCATAGTTTAATTTCGAATCCAAAATATTGAAGAAATCATCTTTTTTTATCCCGATTAATGTATGAATTAGCAAACGTTGTACTCTAGTTATTGTATAACGCTTAGTTTTAATTCTTTCAATTAAATCATCAGTATTCTTACTTTTTATTATTGATTTCTTTAAACGATTCTCTAAACCTTCTGTTGCAGAAAGTATTTTTTCTAGTTCGGTCAGATCAGTAGTAAGAACTTTATACGCTAGTAATTCAAATAAATTATCGTTTGTTAGGTA
>JAAYHT010000286.1 GCA_012735285.1 Clostridiales bacterium
ATAACAAAAATCCGCTTGAAAAAGCGGACTTTGTCGACAGTCTGAGAGACTATATAAAATATAGTCTCTATATTTTATAAGTTTACACAGTGGTTGCGGAATCTTTAAAAGGGTATATTTCTAACAGTTGTTGTAGTACTCTTATGGCGCTGTTAAGATATATTTATTGAAGGGAGTGATAATATTGAACAATGATTTAGCTATTGAAGCAAGGAACAAGGCAGGAAACTATTTTAAAGAGGGCTACAATTGTGCTGAAGCGATTTTCTTAACTTTTAGAGAGTACTTAGCGCCAGAAATGGATCCTGCTATGGTAAAGCTATTAACGGGTTTTGGAAACGGGCTTGGACAAGCCGGTTGCATGTGTGGAGCCTTAACTGGATCAATTATGGCTCTAAACATGGTAAAAGGTAGAACTTCAAATGAAGAGGATAGGACAGAATCCTATAATCACTCACGTGAATTCCATGATCTCTTCGAAGAAAAGTTCGGCTCAAGCTGCTGCCGCTTACTTAATACCCATCCTTATGAAAGCAGGGAACATCTTATAACCTGCTTAAAGATCACGGGAAACACGGCCAAGATGCTGGTGGAATTCATGAATGAGAAAGGACTTTTGAAGTAAAACTATAATTAATATTGCATTTTTGTATATTGGTGGATATAATTAATTTAAGAAAAATCGAAATAGCATATCGCATTGCGAAACGATTTATGGAGGAAGTAAAATGGCCTTTAAAAGTGATATAGAAATTGCTCATGAAGCTACACCTAAGCCAATACATGAGATAGCAGATAAGTTGTCTATTAAGGACGACTATGTTGAATCTTACGGGAAATATAAAGCTAAGATAGATTACAACATCTTAGATGAATATAGCGATAAAGAGGACGGAAAATTAATTTTAGTAACCGCTATAAATCCTACCCCTGCAGGTGAAGGTAAGACTACTACCACTGTAGGACTAGGCGATGCTTTGAGTAGATTAGGTAAGAAATCCATCATCGCTTTGAGAGAACCTTCTTTAGGACCGGTATTTGGAGTAAAAGGAGGGGCCGCAGGTGGCGGATATGCACAGGTTATACCCATGGAGGATATAAACCTTCATTTCACTGGTGATATTCACGCAGTGACAACTGCCAATAACCTTATCGCTGCTCTTTTAGATAACCATATCCAGCAGGGCAACAGCTTGAGAATAGACAATAGAAGAATTATTTGGAAGAGATGTCTGGATATGAACGACAGACAACTGAGATTCATAGTAAACGGTCTTGGCGGCAAGCCTAACGGAACGCCCCGTGAGGATGGTTTTGATATCTCTGTTGCCTCTGAAATTATGGCTGTACTATGCCTTTCTAATGATTTAGATGATCTCAAACAAAAGGTTGGAAAGATCATAGTTGCATATGATTATGATGGAAATCCTGTAACTGTTGCAGACCTTAAGGGTCAGGGTGCAGTTGCAGCTTTATTAAAGGATGCCTTAAAGCCTAATTTGGTTCAGACCCTGGAAAATACTCCGGCCTTTATTCATGGAGGACCCTTTGCAAACATAGCTCATGGCTGCAACAGTATAATGGCCACTAAGATTGCTCTTAAGCTTGGTGACTATGTAGTAACAGAAGCTGGTTTCGGAGCTGATTTAGGCGCAGAAAAATTCATTGACATCAAGTGTAGAATAAGTGGATTAAAACCCGATGCAGTTGTCATCGTTGCTACGGCTAGGGCGCTGAAACTGCACGGCGGAGCCTTGAAAGAGGAATTAAATAAGGAAAATATGGATGCCCTTGAAAAGGGTATAGAAAACCTCTTAAAGCATGTTGAGAATGTTAACAATGTATTCGGTCTTCCCGCAGTAGTTGCCATAAACAGGTTCCCCACTGATACGGAAAAGGAGCTTGCATATATTAAAGACAGATGCAATGAATTAGGCGTAAATGCAATACTTTCTGAAGTTTGGGCCAAGGGCGGAGAAGGCGGAATTGCTTTAGCAGAGGAAGTCATTAGGGTTATAGAAGAAGGACAAAGCAACTTTAAATATGCTTATGATGTTAATTTACCTATAAAAGAGAAGATAGAGATAATTGCTAAGAATGTCTACGGTGCTGATGGAGTGGATTATGTAGCCAACTCTTCAAAGCAGATTGAGGAGCTTGAAAGCCTTGGCTATGGAAATCTACCTATTTGTATGGCAAAGACACAATATTCCCTTTCCGACGATCCTAAGAAGCTTGGCAGGCCTAAGAATTTCAGGATTACGGTAAGAAATGTTAAGCCTTCTATTGGTGCCGGATTTATAGTAGCTTTGACCGGAGAAATTATGACTATGCCTGGTCTTCCTAAGAAGCCAGCTGCAGAAGTTATTGATGTGGATAGAACCGGTAGGATCTATGGTCTATTTTAGGTGAGTGCCATGTTGTTATTAAAAGGTAAACCCGTAGCGGATAAAATTCGAGAAAACATTTTATCCGCTGTGGAGAATTGTAAAAGCAAGGGTCTTGATCTTCCAAGGCTAGCAATAATGCGTGCTGGGGAAGAGCCTGATGATATTGCTTATGAAAGAAGAATTATTAAAAACTGTGATTCATTAGGCATTGAGGTTAAAACAGTCCTTGTTGATAGAGATATTGGCATGGACGAATTTATGGATATCCTTTCAGATCTAAATGAGGATCCAAAAATTCATGGGATCTTGATATTCAGACCTCTGCCTGAACAGCTAGATCTGGATATTATAAGCAGGGCAGTAAAGGCAGTAAAGGATATTGACTGCATGAACCCTATAAACATCCAAAAGGTCTTTGAGGGTGATACAAGTGGTATTCTACCCTGTACCCCTGAAGCTTGTATTGAAATCTTAAAGCACTATGGCTATGAGTTGACTGGAAAAAATGTAGCCATTGTTAATAGAAGCATGGTATTAGGAAAACCGCTTTCTATGTTGTTTCTTTTAGAAAATTCTACTGTAACAATCTGCCATTCTAAAACAAAAGACCTTCCTAAGATTACCCGCAATGCAGATATTGTTGTAACAGGTGTAGGAAGGGCTAAATTCTTTGGACCAGAGTATTTTTCTGAGAACAGCGTAGTTGTTGACGTTGGTATCAATTATGAAGAAGGTGGTTTATGTGGAGACGTGGACTTTGACAGTGTGACCGATAAGGTCAGTGCCATAACCCCTGTCCCCGGAGGTGTGGGCACTGTTACTTCTATGATCTTGTTAAACAATGTAATTAAGGCTATGAGGTTACAGAATAAGGGATAAATATGACAAAAGAAAAATCAAATACTGTTAAATCAGTATTAAAAGCATTCGCAATCATAGAGGAATTGGATAAGGCCGGGGAACTCAGCATAGGTGAACTGAGCAAAAGACTATCTATGGATAAGTCTACCGTTCACCGCCTGATAAACACAATTAAGGAAGCCGGTTATGTAACGCAGAATGAGGATAATAGGAAGTATTCCAATAGCCTTAAGCTATTTGCTATAGGAAACAAGGTTGTCAAATCGACAGGGATTAAAAAGATAGCAAGGCCCTATCTTGAATACCTGGCGGATAAAACCGGTGAAACTGTCAACTTAGGTGTAAGGGTAGGTGCTAAGGTCATCTATGTTGATAAGATTGAAAGCAGTTCTACTATAAGGGCTGGACTTGAAATAGGGATGACGGTGCCTACATATTGTTCAGGATTAGGAAAAGCCATACTGGCTTTTACACCTGAAGATGCTTTAAATGAAGTACTGGATGAGATTAATTTTAAAAAGTATACGAAAAATACGATTCAGGATAGAGAAGACTTTTTAAAGGAATTGGAAGTAGTCAGAAACAAGGGCTATTCGATCGATGATGAAGAGTATGTAGACGGACTTATTTGCTTCGGTGTACCCGTATTTGATTATCATGGAAATCCAGTTGCTGCTGTTAGCGTATCTTTTCCAAAATACAGGTACGACGAATCAAAACATCATGAGATGCATTCCAAGCTGCTGCTGGAGACCTCCAGGGAGTTATCTAAGCAGCTTGGCTATAGATCTGAGCATAACTTTTAATTTTTAATATGTGGAGGTAAGAAAAATGGCCAAGATTACAACATTAAAGTTACAGGAAATGAAAGAAAAGGGCGAAAAGATAAGCATGACCACGGCTTATGACTATCCTACAGCAGTATTGGTGGAGAAGGCAGGGATTGAAATAATTCTTGTTGGAGACTCACTTATGATGGCAGTTATGGGAGACGATTCCACAGTATCTTGTACAGTTGACCAGATGATATACCATATCAAACCAGTAGTACTGGGTGCTCCTACACCGCTGATAGTAGGGGATATGCCCTTTGGTTCCTACAATGAATCTAAAGAGCAGGCTGTAAGAAATGCTACAAGACTTATGAAAGAAGGAAGATGTGATGTAGTCAAGCTCGAAGGAGGAAAAGAGGTAGCAGACATAGTTAAAGCTATAGTTGATGCTGGTATCCCTGTAATGGGTCATATCGGTTTAACTCCTCAGACAGTGTCAAAGCTTGGCGGATTTAAAGTTCAGGGCAAGGGCGACAAGGCTAAGGAAGTTTTAGAAGACGCACTTGCTATTCAAGAAGCTGGAGCTTTCAGTATCGTTCTTGAATGTATACCTGATCAGCTTGGTAAATTGATTACTGAAAAACTTAGGATACCTACAATAGGAATTGGCGGAGGAAGATATACTGACGGTCAAGTATTGGTATTCCACGATATGGTAGGCCTATTTGACAAGTTTGTACCTAAATTTGTTAAACAGTATCTAAACCTTACACCAGAGATTGTAAAGGCTTTAGAGACCTTTAAGGAAGAAGTTAAAGCGGGTAAGTTCCCTGAAGAAAAGCATACTTTTGGAGGTGTAACCGAAGAAGAGTTAGAAAGATTGTACTAATCTGCTCTTTAATGAGGTGGAAAAATGAAGATTGTAATTATAGGCGCTGGAGCTATGGGAAGCCTGTATGGCGCCAAGCTTTCAACAGTCCCTACTAATGAAGTATACCTCCTGGATGTGTGGAAGGACCATGTGGATGCCATAAATAGCAATGGGCTCTTGATAGAACAAGGTGGAGAGTTTATCAAGTATGACAAGGTGAAAGCAAGCACTGATGCCGCAAGCGTTGGGGTGTGTGACCTTGCAATTATCTTTGTCAAATCCACTCTTACCAGTCAAGCTGTTAAGAGTAATAAGGCGGTATTTGGGCCTCAAACAATCGCTCTTACACTTCAAAATGGTCTTGGGAATATCGAGTTAATTAGTCAAGAGGTAAATAAGGAGAATATCATTGCGGGGACCACTGCCCATGGTGCAACCATGCTTGGTCCAGGAAAGATTAGGCATGCGGGAGTAGGAAAGACAATAATAGGTGAACTTGATGGAAATAGTTCTGAAAGAATTGAAAAACTAGCCCAGAATTTCAATGAGGCGGAACTTGAAACAGAAGTATCAAGTAATGTACTCGGTTTGATTTGGGATAAACTGTTGGTTAATGTCGGCATAAATGCTCTAACCGGGATTACCGGATTGCATAACGGAGAATTGCTAGACTATCCTGAAATAGAGGAGATATTGGAGAAGGCCGTAAAAGAAGGGGCCGAAGTTGCTAGAAAGAAAAATATTCAGCTGGGTTTCAGTGACCCGGTCGCTCACACTAAAGAGGTTTGTCGAGCTACAGCAGCTAATAAATCTTCCATGTTGCAGGATTTATTGAACCGTAAGCAGACAGAAATCGACATGATTAATGGCGCTATTGTCGAGGAAGGAAAACAGCTAGGAGTTGATACCCCTGTCAATAGTGTTCTGACTAACTTAGTAAAGTTCTTTCAAAGGTATGAAGGGAAGTAGTTTTATGACCAAACTTAAATTCGACACAGAAAAGTGCAAGGGCTGTGAGCTCTGTGTAAGCGTATGTCCCAAGAAGATCTTAAAGATTGATGATAAAAAGATCAATAAGATGGGATATCACGTTATTACAGTTACAGACATGGATGCATGCACAAGTTGCGCCAACTGTGCACTTATGTGTCCTGATGGCGTAATATCAGTATTTAGAAAGAAGAAATAGAGGATCAATATGAGTGAAAAAGTATTAATGAAAGGCAACGAGGCATTTGCAGAAGCCGCAATACGGGGTGGATGTAGGCTATATTTCGGATACCCTATAACGCCGCAAAACGAAATACCTGAATATATGTCAAGAAAGCTTCACACGGTAGGGGGAGCTTTCGTACAGGCTGAAAGTGAATTGGCGGCAATCAATATGGCGTATGGGGCGGCTACGACTGGAAAGCATGTATTTATATCATCTTCTTCTCCGGGTATTGCTTTGATGCAAGAAGGTTTATCATTTCTAGCATCAACTCAAATCCCTCTAGTTATTCTTAACGTATCAAGGGGAGGTCCTGGAGTAGGAGGAATTCAACCCGGTCAGGCGGACTATCGTCAGGCAACAAAGGGTGGAGGAAACGGTGACTATCATATTCCTGTGATGGCACCTGCGACAGTGCAGGAAGCAGTCGACATCATTTATGAAGCTGTTGAAATTGCCGATAAGTATCGCAACCCTGTTATGATTCTTGCAGATGGTATGCTAGGACAGATGATGGAGCCTGTGGTATTACCTGAGCTAAAAGAACCTTTAACCATTGAAGAAATTCAAAGGTTAAAGCCATGGGCCTTGACAGGTCACGGCGATAAGAGAGAACATAATGTGGTTAAATCTCTACTATTAAAACCTGACGAACTTGAAAAGCACAATATTAATAATGAGAAAAAGTACCAG
>JAAYHT010000287.1 GCA_012735285.1 Clostridiales bacterium
AGCTGATCTAGAAAAAGATGGTAAACCTGCGAATAAAATAATTGACGAATTAGAAAGAATTCAATTAAAGAAATGAGGACATTAATGAATGAAAAATTTGAATATAACAGTTCGAAAGGTATATTCGATAGCTAATGGGATAGCCGCTGTTATTTTGGCAATATTATTGATATTGCTAATCCTAAATATAATTGCGCGTTTTGTTAAAAACCCTATTAGTGGAAGTTATGAAGGTGTACAATACGGTTTTGCTTTAATAGTAGCACTTGGGATAGGTCTCACAACTCTAAGTGATAAGAATATTTATATAGATCTCCTGTTTAATAAATATCCTCAAATAATAAAGTCTCCTCTGGAGATAGTTAATCATTTAATTGGGATTAGCACATTTGCTTTAATTACTTGGAGACTCTGTGTTGATGCCAAAGCTAGCTACATGTTGACTGAAAAAAGTAGTACATTAGGATTGCCTGTTTATCTGTTTAAATATCTTCTGGCTCTTGGTTTTGCCTTAGTCGGAATAGCAATTGTAATGAAAGCCTTTGAGCTAATAGGAGGACAAAAATGTCGTCAATAACAGTTGGTATAACCGCTTTTGTTCTTGTTTTAGTTCTAATCTTATTTGTTAAAATTCCTGTTGGTTATGCAATGATATTTGTTGCAGTAGCAGAGATTGCCTATTTGACTTCGTTTGAAACGGCTGCTGGTGTTTTGGGTGGACAAATTTTTAGTTCATCTGCAAGTTATGATATGGCCGTTGTCGCTATGTTTATTTTAATGGGTGAATTGGCTTTTGCAACTAGAATAAGTGATAAAGCCTATGAAGCGGCATTTAAATGGCTGGGAAAACTTCGTGGTGGTTTAGCCATCGCGACTATTGGTGCCTGTAGCGCATTTGCTGCAGTATGCGGTTCTAGCCCAGCAACAGCAGCAACTGTAGGTAGCGTAGCTTTGCCCGAAATGAAGAAATACGGATACGATGATTCTATGGCCACTGGAAGTATAGCGGCTGGAGGTGTTTTGGGTATTCTTATTCCTCCTAGCATGGGGTTTATATTGTTAGGATTATTAACCGAACAATCAATCAGTAAACTTTATATGGCAGGAATTGTGCCAGGTATTTTACTTGCTATGCTATTTATGATTACAGCTTATATTGTGGCAATGATAAATCCTCAAAGAATAAGTGTACCTTCATTTAGTTTAAAAGAAAAGCTTATATCCCTAAAAGGGGTCTTGGATGTCCTAATTATTTTTTTAGTGGTAATAGGCGGGCTTTTTTATGGCCTTTTTTCTCCCACTGAAGCTGGAGCAGTAGGCGCTTTTATAATAATGATCATAAGTTTTATTAAAAAAACTTTTAGCTGGCAAAAATTATGGGAATCACTTGCACGTTCAACTATTATGGCCGGCATGATCATGATTATCTATATTGGTGCGAAGATATTTAGTTACTTTTTAGCTGCAAGTACACTTCCATTTCGATTGGGAGAAATGATTGCCAACCTGCCTTTGCCCCCAATACTTATTATGGCTGCGATTCTGATATTATGGATAATCTTGGGCTGCTTGATGGATGCTATCGCAATGATTATGCTTACAGTACCGATTCTTTTTCCAATAACTATTCAATTGGGATTTGATCCTTTATGGTTTGGCGTGCTGGCGGTATTAGCTATAGAAGCAGGGTTAATCACTCCACCAATAGGAATGAATGTCTATGTGATTGCAGGAATTGCGAAAGATACACCTGTGCACATAATATTCCGTGGTATAATTCCGTTTTTTGCCGCTATTGTAGTTTGTATGATCTTGATTATGGCGTTTCCTAAAATTGCATTGTTCTTGCCTAACATACTTTAAATAGTATATTAAAACAATTTATGTTAAATAATGGCCTAACATTATTAGGTAAGTATTAGTAAATTAAGGGAGGGGAAGGTGTAATGAATACTTCCAAAAATTTTAAGGGAAATCTAA
>JAAYHT010000288.1 GCA_012735285.1 Clostridiales bacterium
ACTCACCTTTGTAAATCAATATGTCGCTTCCGCAAATTCCCATCGCCTTTACTTTAATGAGTACTTCTGAGTCTTTATAATTAGGTATAGGAACTTCTTTTAGCTCTAAATTTCCTTTCCCAAGTTTGGTCTTTACAATTGCTTTCATTCGGTATAAGTCCTCAATTCTCAAATATTCAAATTTAGTATTAGAGCATATTCAGGCGAAATTTTCTCTTAATATAGCCCGAATATGCTCTTTTTTTCTGCCTATATCTCTATTTTAATTAGCTATACGCCATAAACAGTTTCAATTCCGTCTTCATCTTTATCACGTTTAAAGATATTTAGGATTTCCAAAATGCCATCGATAATCAGCAGTATGGCATATAGGCAATATCCTACTCCCATGGCATACATGAATGGTGCATAAGGAATTCTAATTACTGAGGTCCCGGCGTTGGTTGCCAAGTAGGTGCCTGCTTGAATGAAAATCGCATACACCATAATGGCCATCACGATGCCACTCACTAGTAATAATAATCCGTCTACAATATGCCTCGGAATTATTGGGAACCTGTTGACAAATATATCAACCCTCACATGTCCCTTTGCAACTTGAAGGAATGGAGCTGCGAAAGCTACGATCAGGACTAAACCCATTTCGGTCATTTCATAGCTACCAACAATGTTGCCTGTACTGACTTTCCTTATGATTACATCCGCAGTAGTAACACACATAATAATAAAGGTTACTGCCATGGCGATATAAGCAAGTTTTCCGGTTATAAAACCAACAATATTTCTAGCCTGTTCCAAGGGTACCCTTCCTTTCATAGAGCGGCATTAGTCTTCAAATTTCTTAATAGATTCCATTGCAGCGTCATAAATATCCTGTCCGGAATAGCCTAATTCATCCATGCTTTTAATCCAATTAGCTGTTACTTCGTCAGCAATTGCTTGTAGCTTCTCCTTCTCAGCACCATCTAGACGATAAATTTCTCCGCCTCTTTCTTCGATGATTCCTCTAACTTCTGCTTCAATATCATCCCATGCGCTTCCAGCAATACCAAGTGCCGCTTCACCACTTGCGTCATCAAGAATTTTTTGTAGGTCTTCTGGAAGTGAATTGTACTTATCCTTGTTCATTAACAAGAAATAGGGGTTAACTGTAATAGCTTCATCTAGATAATAGTTCAGCTGCTCATAGAATTTACGTGCATATATTATATGCCAGTCTGCAATAATAGCGTCAATTGTGTTGTTCTCAATTGCACTGTAAAGTTCACCAATCTCTACGTTTACAGGAGCAGCACCTGTTGCCATAATAAAGTCATTTGGAGGACCTGACAATGCTCTTACGTTCAGTCCTTTTAGCTTATCTACAGTATCGATCTTTACGCTCTTACTGGAAATAGGTGAGTCACAGTTAGCATGTAGAAGTAATACATGGAAATCCTTGTATTCTTCATCCAAGTAATCAGTATTAGTGTAGAAATCCCAGAAAGCTCTACTTGCTTGAGCAGCGGAATTAATACCACTCATTGGAAGAGCAAAAGCATCTGTCACAGGGAACTGTCCTGGGAAGAAAGATTGAAGTCCCCAGCTGATATCAACGGTACCATTCTGTACCATCTCAATTGCAGTTCTTGGTCCACCTAAAGCTCCAGCGTGGAAAATGTTAAGCTTTAATCTACCATCACTTGCGCTACCGTTGAAATCCCAAGTCCACCGCTCAATCTACCTAACCATTTATAGCAAACATCATATAAGTCACTACTAATTCTCGAATAAAAGGCAAATTGTCCCATCAACACGAATAAGGGGATAACTGACAACGAATAGCTAGTTGATGTGTTAAAGGGTACAGTCTTAAAAACCCCAAGGGCTGCAGGTACGTTAACACAAGCTATGTAGCCTATGAAGCCAACTATAGACATGGCAATACCAATTTGCATACCAAGGAATAGCAAAACTAGTAAGGCTATTACACCTATAACACCGATTAATAACGGGTCCATATGCCCCCTCCTTTTCCAAATTTAGCTAAAACAATCTAGTCTCTACTTATTATTTTCTAAGTTCAGGTATCTTATTTAAATCAAATACTTGTTCCATTTTCTCAGGAGTAAGCTGGAATGCAGGATTTCTTTTCTCAATATTTACAATATCTTCTTCTTCCGTACTTCTCCACCCATAGTTGCATGTCCTACAGCAATATAACTCCCATGCTCCGCTTTTATCAGGTGCTTCCGCAGCCTTATAAGCGTCGTCCGATAAACATCTGACACATTTCATAAGTGTTTACCTCCTTTTTAAACCCTATTTACCTCTTAATTCTTCCAACTTCTGCTTCATATCGTCAAAACCATCTACCTTCTCGATCATCTGGAAGTCCCTGATCTTATCTGGATACTCAGGTGTGGTAGCATCTATAATCAACTTGTTACCCATTCCGGGAGGATTAGTAGTAGGATCTAGCTGGAAGCCCGGAGTATTCTGTATGACTGTAACGTCCTTATCAGCTCTAACTCTGGTGTTCAATGCCCACATTACCTGATCCATATTGAATGGATCCACATCTCCGTCAACCACGATGATATTCTTACAATAAGATATTCCGTGAGGAGTTGTGGCAACTCTCATGGCAACGGTCTTTCCGTAGCCACCGAATCTTAAATCAGTTGCAACAATTGCAGTCAGCCCATGCTGATAGTTAGCATTTACACACTTAACCTCCGGCATGGTTTCCTTTAATTGTTTGTAAATCGGTACTGATGTGGAAAGTCCGATAAGAGTATCATGCTCTGTCCAAGGTCTACCGATATAAAGGGTTTCGAAGATAGGATTCTTTCTGTGAGTGATTCTTTCAATTTCTACATGGAAAACCCTCTTAGCTCCTGAATAGCTTCCTGGGAACTCTCCAAATGGTCCTTCAAAGAATCTCTTTCTTGGTACAAGTCTACCTTCAAGAACATATTCTGAATAAGCAGGTACATCTAAGTCACTGCCGATACACTTAGCAAGCTTAAATGGTTTGCCGTCAAATACTGATGCAAATTTATACTCTGACTCATCATAGTTCAAAGGAGAAGCAGCCATTGCAGCAATAATAGGCGGAACTCCTATGCACACAGCTATTGGAATTGCCTCATTTCTTTCCTCTGCAAGTCTGATATGTCTTCCACCATCATGGAAAGGCATTACGTGAAGAGCGATAGTGCTTGGATGTTGAACCTGGATCCTGTAAATACCCACGTTTTCTTTGTCAAAATCGTCAGGATGATCAGGATCTTTAGTTACTGTTAAAGCTTTGCTTAAGTACATACCACCATCGTTCTTGTTGATCCTGTGTAATGGCAGCATTTCAAATAAATTGATGTTTTCTTCAATCACAACTTCTTGACAGGGGGGATTATCCATATATTCTACAGAACCCTTGTCATAGTGATCCCATTTGTCTGCCATTTCAAAGAACTGCTCACGAATTGTAGCGTTTTTATCCATCCCCAGCATAATAGCGTTGCTTTTCCAGGATGCATGTACATTACCTACAATTGTCGTTCCTTTTGGAAAGCCTTTAATATTATCCATTACTACTGCAGGCGGATCTTCCATATGCATTGCAGCAGATAGAACAGCCCTTACATCAGGTTCCAAGCTTATCTCATCTTCATACCTGATTAAAAGGTTTTCTTCTTCAAGCTTTTTTAAAAAGCTTCTTAGATCTTGATAACTCACTTTTGTCCTCCTTCTATTAATATTTTACAAAATATCTAAAAGATACACATTAACTCGTTAAAGTAATATCTTGTCTTAGTCAAAGATATCATCTCAGGGATAACACGTCAATAATATATAAGCATATATTGTGCCAATTAATTAGTATATGCGCAAATCATTTAAATATCAAATTTTTTCGACATTTAGGTTTTTTGCCCTGAATTCAAAACTGTGCCATGTCACTCTATTGCATGACGTTTGCACACTTATTTATAACGTATATAATAGTAATTGAAATCATCACTAATTTAACATAAAATTAGAATATATAATAAAAAGGGGATAAGCTAGTGAAAGTCGATCCAATTGAATACGAAAAACTTAAAAAAGAAAATCAAGTTCTTAGGGAAAAGCTTCAGGAGCTTCACGAGAACTTTATCGAATACAAGAAACTCCACTATACTGCCTTTGATATAGGAGATGCCATATCCGACGGTATTTGTGTTGTGGACAGCGACGGAATTGTGAGGGCAATCAATAGAGGCTACACAGAAATAACCGGAATCAAAGAAGACGAGATTGTAGGGCATCATGTTGATGAGATGATCGAAGCTGGCTACCTGACAAAGACAGTAACGGATGTGATCAACAGCAAGAAAAAAGTGTCCGCGATGTCTACCTTGGGAAAGCACAACTACAAGGTTCTATTGACCGGCAACCCCCTCTTCGATGATGACGGCAACTTAATTCAGGTGCTCACTGTAATGAGAAATATTACAGAGCTTTTGGAATTAAAGGCAGAATTGGAAGAGGCTCAGAAAGACAAGCTGCAATATTTAGATGAATTAAGACTTTTAAAAGAAAAAGGGCTTGACGGCAACCTCTTAGGCGTTTCGCCTGCTATGAACAAAATAAAGAAGCTGATAGATCATGTGGCTAAAACCGATGCTACAGTCTTAATTACTGGAGAAACAGGTGTAGGTAAAGAAGTTATAGCAAATGAAATATACTCCCGGAGCAAGAGAAACAACAAGCCTTTTGTCAAGGTTAACTGCTCGGCAATACCCGAAACACTGCTTGAATCAGAACTTTTTGGCTATGTAAAAGGAGCTTTTACAGGTGCGGATAATAAAGATAAGATCGGCCTGTTTGAGGTGGCAGACAAGGGCAC